>DATHPY010000399.1:0-6491 GCA_035483315.1 Puia sp.
AAAACAATGTGATGATCTGAATCTTAATTATCATGATGTGAATGAAAAAGGAGCTTTTGTGATGAGTGTGGATTGATGTAGTTTTGCGACTTCAAAAAATCTGCTGAAAAAGTTGCCATGACAAAAAAAATCAAGAGCGCATTAATTTCCGTTTTTTATAAAGAAGGACTCGAAACCATTGTAAAGAAATTGCACGATTTAGGGATTATAATTTATTCAACAGGAGGCACGCAAAAATTTATTGAGGAGTTACAAATTCCGTGTATCGGTGTAGAAAGTCTCACTTCCTATCCTTCCATTTTAGGAGGGAGAGTTAAAACACTTCACCCTGCTGTGTTTGGCGGTATTTTAGGAAGACGTGAAAATGAAACGGATGTAAAAGAAATGATTCAATATAACATTCCTGAAATTGATCTGGTTGTTGTTGATCTGTATCCTTTCGAAGAAACATTGAATAAAACAAACGAAGAAAAATTAATCATTGAAAAAATTGATATCGGTGGCGTTTCATTAATTCGCGCTGCCGCAAAAAATTATAATGATGTTTTGATTGTAGCATCTCCTAAAGACTATAATGATCTTGAAAAACTCCTAAATGAAAAAAATGGAGAAACTATACTTGAAGATCGCCGATCATTTGCTGCAAAGGCTTTTGAAGTATGCGCGCATTATGATGTTGCTATTTCAAACTATTTTAACTCTGCAAATGCTATTTCAATATTAAATTTAGAAAATAAAACGCCGTTGCGTTATGGCGAAAACCCACATCAGCAAGCCGCTTTTTACGGTGATTTGAAAAAAGTATTCACGCAATTGCATGGTAAAGAAATTTCCTACAACAACCTTGTTGATATTGATGCAGCCATTCAACTGATCAATGAATTTGAGGAAACAACTTTTGCAATTATAAAACATACAAACGTTTGTGGAATCGCTTCATGCAAAACAATTATTGATTGCTGGAAAGATGCGCTCGCCGGCGATCCTGAAAGCGCTTTTGGTGGAGTGCTTATTTGTAATGGAACGATTGATAAAGAAACTGCTGAAGCGATAAGCGAAATATTTTTTGAAGTGCTCACTGCAAAAGAATTTACTGAAGAAGCGCTTTCAATTTTAAAATTGAAGAAGAACAGGATCTTGCTTCAATATACTACAGATAAAAATGCTGATACAAATAATTATAAAAGTTTGCTCGGCGGAACGTTAATGCAAAATAAAGACGAGGGAAATTTTACAGAATGGAAAGAAGTTGGTGGCAGAGAAACTGATGAAAATGAAAAAGCCGATTTAATTTTTGCAAATATTGTTTGCAAACATCTTAAATCAAATGCGATTGCGTTGGTAAAAAATAAGCAACTTATTGGTAAAGGTTGCGGACAAACAAGCAGAATTGATGCGTTAAGAAATGCAATTGAAAAAGCAAAACAATTCAGTTTTGATTTACACAACGCCGCACTCGCATCCGATGCGTTTTTTCCGTTTGATGATTGTGTTCGTATTGCGCACGCCGAAGGAATTACTTCATTTATTCAACCTGGCGGCTCTGTTCGCGATAAGGATTCAATTGATTATTGCGTAAAAAATAATCTTGCCATGGTAATAACAGGAATGAGACATTTCAGGCATTGAATGGTAAGCCCAAGGTCTAGAATCAGGAGGCGTAAAGAAAGCTATCACTCTTCTGACAACGGACTTCCGACTTCTTTACATATCCCAGTAAACTTCTTCTTTTAAAAAAATTTCGTAAACTTCTTTCCATCCGGCAAACTGTTTATCTGTTCCTAAAAAATTATTGTGCCAGATCGTTATCATCAGCCCGTTTACTTTTTTTATTATCCTGTAATAATTTAATAATTCTTCCATTGCCTGTTGCGCTGTATATTTTTGTTCGTAAAAAGAATTAGCATCCATAAAACAGAACGGAAAAATTTGCAGGGTTGTTTGTACTTCGTTGTACAGATCATACCAATAAAAAGAAGATGCAACGGACGCACGAAAACCATTTATACTTCCATATCCCATCGAAAAATCTTTTTGAATTCCGGCAGCCATAAGACGGCTATAAGTTTCAGGCAATGTAAATCGTATATAATGTTGGCGGCTGTGCACAATCTTTTTTTCTGAAATATATTCAAGCCATTCAATTTCTTCTTTCAATAAATTTTTATCATTACCACTTTGCCATGAAGGGTGAATACCAACAAAATTTCCTGAAGCATGGTATTCAATTAATTCCTGCAACGCAGATTCATTCGGAGAAATATTTTTATCGTAGCCTTTTTGTTCTTTCGCCACTAAAAAAAAGTAGTAAGGTTTTACGCGGCAATATAAATGCAAAGAGTCGAGCCATTCATAAGCATCAAACGGATCATTTTTCTTTTTTCTTAAAACACTTATTCTTTCTCTCGCAATTGCCCATTCACCACTCACCATTGACCTCACTAATCCGCCGAGACTTCTTTTCCATCCTTTGTGCAAATAAGAATAAGCGGTATCAATATCATAAGTTGGAATAAACCGGAAAGAATTATGCCGGAAAATAATTTGTGGAAATTTATTTTGTAAAGATTTTTTCAACTCCTCCATCCAGATATTGATTAAAGGAATTTGTAAAAAATTTTCTTTAAAAGCTAATGAGTTGGTGTGTGCGTACCTGCCATATTCATCTTTTTGATGTGGAAGATATTCTTCATAGCGGCTTAATAAATAAAAACTCGCAGCAAAAATATCAAAAGGCAGATCGCCATTAGTTTGAAAAAAAACTTTGTAGTAATTCAGTTCAAAACAGTTTATTGATCGCTGTCTTATTCCGGCTTCAAAAAGTAATGGCGTACTGCGGATAAAAAATTCCTGCTCTGAAAATTCCTGTTCCGAATAGTTTATTTTAGGATCGCTGTTTGCAATGAATTCATTTTTATCTTTTGTGATAATAATCGGTTCATCAAATAATTCTTTGCTGATAAAATCAGCTATGTATTGTAATCGCGGACTAATATGTTGAGCGTACAAAAACATTCAGAAAAATTCAATAATAAAAAAGCCTGTCTGCCGACAGGCAGGCCGGCATAAAACCGACTAAATATTTTAAGATAATTTTATTTTTAATTTGGATTTTTTTCTTTCCACAGTTCATTAAAAGTTTTTTGGGAAAAATCAAGATGAGCGTGTTGCGACGTCCATGCGGTAAACATTTTATTTACGATCCAGTTTTTCATTTTCCCATTTCCCATATTCATCATCTTCCTGCTTAAACTTGTTTTCTTCCAAACCTTCCATGCAATTTTTTCACTCCAACTTGCATATCCGCTTTCGACAGCTTCATTGCGATTTTCAAGTAATAGCTCGTGCAAATTTATTTTTACCGCGCAAACTTCTGTGCAATTGCCACATAACGATGATGCATAGCTTAAATGTTTCCAGTCATTCATTTGTTGTAAATGCGGAGTAATTACTGCGCCAATCGGGCCGCTGTAAGTAGCGCTGTAAGTATGTCCGCCAATATTTTTATAAACCGGGCAAGCATTCAAGCAAGCGCCACAGCGAATGCAATACAAACTCTCTCTCGTTTTTTGGTTGGCAAGAATATTCGTTCTTCCATTATCCAGTAAAATAACGTACATGTCTTCCGGTCCATCAGTTTCGTTAGGTTGTTTCGGTCCTGTTACGATGGTATTGTAAACTGTAAGTTGCTGACCGGTTCCAAAAGTTGCGAGCAACGGCCAAAACAATCCGAGATCAGTTAATGACGGAACAACCTTTTCAATTCCAGCAATCACAATATGTGTTTTTGGAAAAGCGCAACTCAGCCTTGCATTACCTTCATTTTCCGTAACAGCGATCGCGCCAATATCAGCAATTATAAAATTTGCACCAGTAATTCCAATCTCTGCTTCAACATATTTCTTTCTCAATTTTTCTCTTGCAACAAGCGTGAGTTGTTCCGGCGAAAGATTAGGAGCAGTATGTAATTTTTCATAAAATAATTTTGCGACATCTTCTTTACTTTTATGCATTGCGGGAGTCACAATATGGTATGGTGGCTCTCCATCTAGCTGCTGAATATATTCACCCAAATCTGTTTCAACACTTTCAATATTGTGTTCTTCCAAAAAATCATTTAGCTTTATTTCTTCAGTCACCATACTTTTACTTTTCACAATGCTGCGGCAATTTTTTTCCTTGCAGATCACTAATATTTCTTCAAGCGCCTGCGCCGTATTTTCGGACCATATTACTTTTCCGCCGCGTTTAGTGAAAGCGTGTTCAAAATTTTCCAGTTGCTGATCAAGCGTTTCGATTGCTTTCCATTTAATATTTTTCGCGCGTTCGCGCGCAAGATGCAGATCGCTGAATTGCGTTTTTCCCTGCACCACAGCACTATTATATTTGCCAATATTGAAATTTATTTTGCGGCGATGGTCAATATCTCCAGCTTTAACAATGCTCTTTGCAATAAAAGTTGAACTATTTTCTGTCATAATAATTTTTTAATCGCCTAACCCCAACCCCTCTCCGCGAGGAGAGGGGCTTGTAACACGCGAATCTATTATCGTCACCAATCATCTTAATCAGAATAATCATATAAATCCCAGTTCAGACAAAATATTTTTCCGCAATTTGTTCAAGCGCTCCATAAAAATCTTCGCCATATTTTCTTATCAATGCTTCTTTCAAAAAAACATAAGCAGGCATTTTCAATTTTTTTCCCAACGCACAACCGGGGTTACACAATTCTTCTCTCGGTTCATAATTTACCATTTCATGTTCTTTTGTCTTTTTTATTTTGATCGGATATAAATGACAACTGATAGGTTTTTTCCAATTTATTTTTCCGTCGTAATAGGCTTGTTCAATTCCGCATTTAATAATTCCATTCTTATCATAATGTCCATAAGCGCAAATTTTATTTTCAATCGTCGGAGTAACCCATCCAAACTCTTTATGATATTGGTATCTTCCTTTTTGCTCAATTACTTTAATGCCTTCGTTGGTCAAATAAGGTTTTACCCCTTCATAAACTTCATTCAGTGAATCCAATTCATCATCTTCCAATGGAGCGCCCGCATCGCCTTCTTCGCAGCAACCACCTTTGCATTTATTCAGATCACAAACAAATTGTTCTTCAACAACCAGATCGCTAACTAGGATATCATCGATCGCTATCAAATCTTTATTTTTTGTTCAACAAATATAATTGAATTGCAGTGCTAATTTATTAGTTGATACTTCATTTTTCTTACTGTTGTCTATCAACTATCGTCTGTCGACTTTTAATTTCTCCATTGCAGTGTGTTAATAATATGCCGCATGTCTTCTTGTAAAAATTGATTTACAATTCCGAGAGAATCTTCATTCGGCGCTGTATCAAAATATAAGGCGCCACGCAAAAAATGTTTTACAGAATCAGTTACATAAAATTGTTTGGCGGTGGCTGCATTGCCACCAACATTAAAAAAAATACCCGAAACTCCGAGTGGAGTTTTTATTACTGAATCGTCAATTGAGGTTGCTTTATAAGAATGTTTAAATGTCATTTTATAAGCATCTTCTTTAAGTTTATCAAAACTGTTTGGACCAATTTCTTTGTAACTTACATAAACGCGCGCATGGAATTGCGGGAAATCAATATTTATCCAGTACGGATTTTCCGGTTTGTCTTCAAAAAAAGTTGTGTCGTGAATTATATGCGCATAAACAGGATATTCAAAAGTGTATGGAAAACTTTTTTCATAGAACCTTTGATATTCATGTTTCGGAAAATCAATTTTATAATAACCAGTTGGTTTTGGTGTGTAAGAACTGTTGCAGGAAAAAAAGATAAAAAGCGATAAGATACAAGGCGCAAGATACAAGGCGCAAGAGGGAATATTTTTTTTCAGCAGATTTAATTTCATTATAATGCTAAATTAAGTTTGTCTTATTGTTACAGCAACTTTTACTTTTTTTACGCGGCTTCTGTCAACATCAAGAATAGTAAACTTAAAATCGCCGCTTGTAATTGTATCATTAACTTTTGGAATTTCTCCTGCGATCTCCAATATTAATCCTGCTAAAGAATCGCTTTCTCCTTTTATGTTGTCGAAAGTTGTAGTTGGAATTCCCATGATCTTGCAAACATCATTGATCATTGTTTTGCCTTCAAAAACATAAGTGCCGTCTTCCAAACGTGTATTGATATTTTCTTCTTCATCAAATTCATCTTTAATGTCGCCGATAACTTCTTCCAAAATATCCTCAAGAGTAACGATGCCGCTCGTGCCGCCAAATTCATCAACAACAACTGCAAAATGAATATGCTTGTTTTGAAATTCACGAAGCAGATCTTCGATCAATTTATGTTCGTGTATAAAATATGGAGTGCGCAATAAAGTATACCAATCAAAATTATCCGGTTCATTCAAATAAGGAATTAAATCTTTTGTTTGAACAATTCCCACAATTTCATCAAGACTGTTTTTATAAATTGGCAGCCGCGAATAATGCAATTCTTC
>DATHPY010000400.1:0-2315 GCA_035483315.1 Puia sp.
ACTTTATTTTGTTGACCTTATAAATAATTGGGATAAGAAACTTTTAAATTTAATGTTAGTTGGAGGCGCGTTTTTCAGTTTTATATTTTTGGCATTCGGAATTGCCAGCCACTCCGGGATGATACCGGGATTAGGGTTTGCACTAATTTTTGGCTTGGTTGCTTTTGGCTTTCCTTATCTGCTTAAATTTATTCCGGGTAAAAAGAACGCTGTTATTTTAGCTTCTGTATTATCATTTGGTGTGCCGGTGTTAATGGGTCAGCAGGAATGGGATGATCATGACAGGAGTAAAAAAACTTTAGCAAGAGATCTGGCGAAAGATTATCTCGAAAGTTGTCCGCAAAATGCCATGCTATTTTCTTTTGGTGATAATGATACTTATCCGCTATGGTATGCGCAGGAAGTTGAAGGAATTCGTCCCGATGTGCGCGTTGTAGTAAATAGTTTATTGGGAACGGATTGGTACATGAACCAACTGCGATACAAAATAAACCAGAGCGCACCGTTTGATGTGATTTTCACTCCCGAACAAATTCAGGGAGATAAGCGCGATGCAATTTATTACACTGCATTGCCGGGCTTTGATAAAAATAAATATTATGATCTGTACGACATGCTCAAGAATGTTATTGGAAGTGATGATCCGAAATACACAAGAACAACTGAAGATGGATTGCAGACATTTAATTTATTTCCCGTAAGAAAATTTTCTTTACCTGTAGACAGCGCTGCGGTAAGAGCTAATGGCACGGTACATCCCGGCGATAGCGTTGTCAGCGAATTAAAAATTGATATTTCTGCCAACAGGCAATATTTATTAAAAAATGATCTCGCGATTTATGCAGTCATCGCTGCAAGCAAGTGGAAACGCCCGATATGTTTTACATCCACGCAGGAATTACGCGATCTTGGATTGGAAAAATATGTTCGTCTTACAGGTTTAGCATATCAATTAGTTCCGGTTGAAAACAGTTATGTAGATAATGATCTTGCGTATAAAAATATCATGCAAAATTTTGCTTACGGCGGCGCAGAAAAAGATGGAGTTTATTATGATGAAGAAAATCGTCGTCACTTAAATTCAATTCGTCTCGCGCATGCAGAGTTAGCGCAATCTCTCATTACAGCTGGCAAAAAAGATTCCGCGCAAAAAGTACTGGAACATTTTGATGAGCATGTGCGCGAATCTAATTTCCCTTATGGAATGACGACAAATTATGGTAATCAGCAGGATGCAATTTCAACACAGTTTTTACTCGCCTGTTATCAATCCGGCGATATGAAGCTTGCTGCAAAAGTAAAAGCGTCATTGAAAAAAGATCTGCAGCAACAAATGCGGTATTATAAATCGCTTGGCGATGAAGTGATGACTGATGATCAGCTTGCAAATAATGCATACGGTATCATGCAAAATAAAGGCGGTAATTTATCCGACAGGCAGGGAGAATTTGCAAACGATATTGTAACTGCCTATAGTATGTTAATGCGAATCGCAGATATGGAAAAACAATATGAAGGCACGCCGGGAAAAAATAATCAGCAGGGAACAGAAAGGTCACCAACGATAATCAATACACCAACTGCGCCAAAATCGGATTCGAAAAGTAAAAAATAAATTAAACATGTCTGACGGTCTCCGTCTGACATGTTTAATTAAATTCAAATTGCTATCACACAATGTGCGTCAGACGGAGACCGTCAGACGCGTTTGCACGCAACAAAATTCTCTGCAATTTGTTCTGTTAACAAATTATTTTTTTCGAGTGAAGAAAGTAATCGCACGAAAAAATATTGCGTAACTTCATAAGTGAAAGTTAAAGTCAACTAATTTAGTGTACTAATGATAGGGTTTCATTTTGATAAATATGATCCGAGGCAGCAAGGCAAATCAAAATTTGATCAGCTGCTTGATCTGTTCATGCAACTACTCACTTATACCAATGGTGATGTTGGCGAAGCTTTGCAATGGATGAATCAATTAGATAAAGAATATGATCTGACGAATGATGAATACGGAATGGGAGATTTTATTGATGATTTGAAAGACAAAGGATATATTGATGAGAATAAACAAAACGGAAATATCGAGATCACACCAAAAACAGAACAGGGAATTCGTAAACGCTCGCTGGAAGAAATTTTCGGCAAGCTGAAAAAAACCAAACAGGGAAATCACAATACTTTTAAACCAGGACAAGGTGATGAAATAAATCCTGAAACAAGACCTTTTCAGTTTGGAGATATGCTGGAGCAAATTGATTTTACCGAATCCATCCGCAACGCGCAAATAAATCATGGCATTGAAAGTTTCAATA
>DATHPY010000401.1:0-2482 GCA_035483315.1 Puia sp.
AAAAAACAAGTAACATGAAACAGAAATTGATTTTTTCGATTTTTTTGCTAGCAACTTTAATCAGCGGATGCAACAATGGAGGAAATAATCTGACAAAAGCAGATTCACTCAACATCACCAAAAAAATGATTACCACCAAGCAATTCAAACCGCTGAATTATTTTCAGAAGGCTGTGATAGGTATCGCTCCCCCCCAAAGAATTCCTGATCCAGCTACTGTCACCACCATGATCAATTGTTACAAGAATTATCCCTTACTGCATAACCCCGAAACCCATACGGATATCCAGTTCATCATCCTGGATTCAGCGGATTGGGATTCCTTGCTGGTACTTAATAAAACAAAGCCTATTAAATCACTGTATTTTCAATTTGGGATAAAGAATTGTGATGCGGTGACTGCAGAGACCGAAGACCCTGTATATAATATTATTACCATGCCCGTTTTTAAAGCTACCGGGCAAACAGACCTGAATTATGCCTATGATTTTGGATGCCCATGTCCTGGTTCTCCTTGTTGTCCAAAATAATAGGTTACTTCGTAAAAAATAGCTAATGAGCCTGGCGATTTTTTTTACATATCTCGCATCTATTGTATGCGCAGCCATTGTAGGAATAGGGAGATTTAAATATCTCTCTATTCCATTTAGATTTCTTGTGGCCTTATTGATCACGACCGCAGTAAGCGAATCCTTTACTACTTACCTTTCCTTTGTTTTGCACGTCAATAACAGACCGGTCTATCACTTTTATCTAATTATTGCATTTTGGCTTTATTGCTTTATTTATTTCCATTTGGTAAACAATGCTCGATCCCGTCTGCTGATTTTATTGATGGCAATTTGCTTTACTATTTTTAGTGTTATTGACTCATTATTTTTCCAAAAAATACAGGATTTTCCATCCAATAACTTAATAGTGTGTAATGTGATGTTGGTGGCATTAAGTCTGCTCTATTTTAAATACTTGATTGACATAAATCCTTTCGAGGCATTAAAGAAAAACAGCCGGTATTTACTGAATACTGGTATTCTCATTTATTTTACTTTAGAAATATTCATATGGGGAATTCTGGACTATTTGGAAAAAGTAAATAAATACAACGGTCCCGTAATTATTTTCGGACTTTTGTTGTCGATACTTTATTATAGTTTTCTTTCAATTATTATTTTAAGAGTCAAAGAAACACCAGTGCTGAAAAAGTAAAAAACAGGACATGGCTGAGGCTAAAATAGACATATACTTCCTGGTCTTTTCTTCGATCCTTTTATTTTTTGCATTTATTTTTTCGTTGATCTATTTTTTTAATTACTACCGGAAAAAGCAAAGGAAAAATTTTCTTGAAAAGGAAGCATTAACAATTAAGTTCAAAGAAGAATTGCTCAATACCCGTCTTGAGATCCAGGAGCAAACGATGAAAAATATTTCGCAGGAAATTCATGATAATATTGGACAGGTTTTAAGTCTCGCTAAACTCAATCTGTCCACTACAGATGTGAACAAGACAGAAAATGCACAGCAGAAAGTAGACCAGTCAAAAGACTTGGTAGCAAAGGCGATACAGGATCTTCGTGATCTTTCCAAAAGTCTGAATACAGACTATGTACAAGATATGGGACTACCCCGGTCAATTGAATATGAGTTGGAGATTATTAAAAAGACGGGAACATTTGAAACACGTTTTGAATTGTCAGGCATCGTGTATAAAATCGGACAGCAAAAAGAACTCATACTTTTCCGGATCGTGCAGGAACTGCTGAACAATATCATTAAACATACTAGAGCAGCTCAAATAACTGTAATGCTTT
Source organism: Puia sp. (assembly GCA_035483315.1). Classification (GTDB taxonomy): domain Bacteria; phylum Bacteroidota; class Bacteroidia; order Chitinophagales; family Chitinophagaceae; genus Puia. The sequence goes on from DATHPY010000401.1 coordinate 1,809, forward strand.
ATTACCAGCCATCACTTTTTTCGATGATGGTTGAAGATGACGGAGAAGGATTTGATGTAATGGAACTGCAAAAAAACAAAGCGGGCCTTGGAATAAAAAACATGCAAAACCGGGCACAGTTGCTGGGTGCAGAATTTATTGTATCCAGTGTTATAGGCAAGGGAACAACCGCGCAGATTAATTTACCCATCCCAAAATAAAACCGAGAATATGCAAAAGATAAAAATTGCGCTGGCTGATGACCATGTATTACTGAGAAACGGCCTTGCCACGCTTATTCGCAGCTTTGATGATTACGATGTACTTTTCGAATCAGACAACGGAAAGGATTTCCTGGAAAAATTAAACCCCGTAGCTCTGCCTGATATCGTTTTGATGGACATTAACATGCCAGAGATGGATGGATACGATACAGCGCTTTGGTTAAAACGCAATCATCCCGAAATAAAAATGCTGGCTCTTTCAATGTATGAAAATGAGCAGTGCATTATCCGTATGCTGAAATGCGGAGTGAAGGGATATATTCTAAAAGACATTGATCCGGTCGAATTCCGTGTTGCCCTTGATTCGCTTATTCGCAAAGGATTTTATTATTCCGATCTTGTGACCGGAAAATTGATGCATGCAATAAACAATAGTGATGATCCAGAGCGGAAAATAAACAACACGGGTTT
>DATHPY010000402.1:0-12335 GCA_035483315.1 Puia sp.
CAGAATGCAGTTCCTTCATCTCTTCTTTTTTTCCAGAGATCGGAAACAGCCACAATATCAAAATTCAATTCTTTATAATGATTCATAAAACTTGGCGCATGCGAACCGCGATGCCTGTCGGAAAATCCGACAACGCCAACACGCACGCGATCATTCGAGCCAATTATCTTCCGATAACTTTGTGCGCTTAATCCCATCGCGCCAAAATAAACGCCGGCACCGGTTATGGTGCTTTTCTTAATGAATTCCCTGCGAGAATTTTTCATGATGAATTATTTTTAGAATAAAAATTTTTGTGACTTAAGTGATAGCATCAGACGGAGACCGTCAGATGCGGAGCAAACACGTCTGACGGTCTCCGTCTGATGCACAAAAATTATCAACAAAATTATTTCTCTCCACCACTTGGTCCGTAAAAAAATACCCAGGTTAGCAGATCTTCTGTAAAGCTAATAAAACGATGTTCAGCATGTGCGGGTACAAACAAAAAATCTCCCTGCTTAAAAGAAACGCTTCTTCCTTCACAATAAAAATTTCCTTCGCCGGAAATAATTACATACACTTCATCTTTTTCGTGCGGCTGTTGTTTATCGGTTTTATCAGGTCTGTAAACTTCAACTTCTAATGTTCCGTGTTTGAAAAGTGAAGTAAATTCTTTTCCCAATTCTTTTAATTTTTGTAAAGCGTCAACGGCTGAGATTTTAATATTGTTGCTCATCGTCAATTGTGAATGGTGAATAGTGAATTGTCAGAGGTCAGAGAGTTTTTGGGTGTCAGACGGTTTAAAACCGTCTGACGCCTATTAAGAATTTAAAATTACGTCAACCCAATTTCATAATGTCTTTCAGGAATTTCAATATCCAAAAACCCTTTCTTCAATAATCTTTCTTTGAATGCCTGCTGCACATCATAATCGCCGTGAACTAAAAATAATTTTTTCACCTGCTTCGCATCCTGGCAGGAAAGAAATTGTGACAGATCGTTATAATCGCCGTGCGCACTCATACTTCGGATGCTTCCTACTTCGGCATGCACTTCATGCTCTACACCAAAAATATTTACCTGTTTTGCTCCTCCCATTAATCTTCCGCCGAGGGAATGGGGTTCGCAATAACCAACAAGTAAAATAGTGTTTCTGCTATTTTCAATATTGTTACTGATATGGTGTTTCACTCTTCCAGCTTCTGCCATTCCGCTTGCGGAAATAATTACAAAAGGTCCATTGCGGAAATTCAATGATTTTGATTCATCAACTGATTTAATATATTTCAACCCTTTAAAAGCAAACGGATCATTATCTGTTTGCAGCAATTTTTGAATGGTGCTGTTAAAATACTGCGGATATTTTTTTACAATTTCAGTAACGGTAATGCTCAGCGGACTATCAACAAAATAATCCAACGGCGGCAAGCGATTTTCAATTTCTAATTGGTTCAATGCAAATAATATTTCCTGCGTGCGTCCAACACTAAATGCAGGAATAATAAGTTTCCCCTTTTTTTGCAGGCAGGTTTTTTGAACCCAATCCAATAATAAATCTGGTGTGTTCACATCGGGATCGTGCAGACTGTTTCCATAAGTGGATTCTATTAAAATATAATCAGCCTGCGGAAAATCCTGCGGCGATTTCAACAACACATCGCGGTATCTGCCAACATCCCCGCTAAAAGTTAAATGCGTTTCTTTTCCATCTTCTTTTATTTTTAAATGAACTGTAGCGCTGCCGATAATGTGTCCCGCATCAAGGTACATGAACTGCACATTTTCATCAATAGCAAACCAGGTATTATATTCTACAGTGGCAAAAAGATCAATTGCCTGTTTTGCATCTTCTTCATTGTACAAAGGTTGCAGGTAAGATTGTCCTTCGGCGATTCTTCTTTTATTTGCAAATTTGATATCCTCCTGCTGAATATTTGCTGAATCTTCGAGGAGAACACTGGTTAATTCTTTTGTTGCGGGCGTACAAAATATTTTTCCCTTAAAACCATCTTTAACAAGTTTTGGTATCAGTCCGCTGTGGTCAATATGCGCATGAGATAAAATAAGATAATCAACATCCGCAGGAGTAAAACCCCACTCACGGTTAAGGGTATCTGTTTCCGGTCCCATTCCCTGGAACATGCCGCAATCGAGTAAATATTTTTTTCCGTTCTTGAGAGTGAGCAAATGTTTAGAGCCGGTTACTGTTCGCGCAGCGCCGTGGAAAGCAATCTTCATTGATAAATTTTGAATGTAAGATAAGGAATTATGGATTTACGATTTTAGATTTACCAAATACGAATGATAATGTATTAAATTTCTAAAAACCATTCTTAGCTACGGTATCAGTCTCGTTTATAAACATACCAAGCCTATATGGGATTTTAAATCCAAAACCAAAATTTGAATTTTTAAAATCTGCAAAAGGATCTTTTGAATTTATGATAAATATAGTTCCTGTTAAGCCTCCTTTACTATAGATTTCGATTTTACTATCAGGTATAAATTCTCTTTGAATTTCATTCACTACATTTTGCGTCAAGATGAGTTTGATGTTCTTCAAATAAATGGAGTTCACAACTTCTTTTTTCAATTTGAAGTTATTATTAGATTTTACAAATAATTTTATTGAGTCTGCATCATTAATAATTTGCTCATAATTTTTTTGCATCGAATCTCGAAAACAGGAAACTAAGAATATTAATAAAATAAAAAGCTTTAAATAATTCATAGGCTCAAAGGTATTTCGGAATTAAATTTATTTATACAACGAAGGATCGAGAGCCTGAGGTGTCCAATTCAATAAGAATTCCAGCACTTTTTGTTTATTGTAACTTTTTCCCTGCTCAAGATATTCAGAATTTTGTGTGTGAATTTTATTTCCATTTTCATCAAGAATAATAAAAACAGGAAAGCCGAATCGTTGTGGGTATCCATATTTTGCAAAGATGGATTTGTTTTCATTTTCTTTGCTGTAATTCAAATGATAAATGACAAAACATTTATTAAGCAGCGAATCTATTGAACTGTCTGCATGAGTGAACCTGTTAAACTCAATGCACCAACTGCACCAATTACCGCCGGCCTGCAGCAAAATATTTTTGTGTTCAATTTTTGCAAGTTTTACCAAAGCAGCAATATCAACTTCCGCATTAGCTGACGGATCATAAATTTTCGTATCGGTTTGTGCAGTTGAGCGAAGTGCAAAAAAAATTATCAGGAGAAAAAATAAATTCTTTTTCATTGGTAGAAATTATTAATAATCATTTTGTGGATTGTTATTGTGGTTGTTGCAAAGTGCTGTCAGCCTTTTTTGTGCTCAACCAAATATCAATTGTTTGTCCCTGCCGAATATGATTGATCTGCCTGTTCTCATCTAATCGCTCAGGATTTTGCCTGAAAATAAAAGCATTTTCTTTATCCTGAATATCCTCCAGCGGAACAACGGCTCCCAAAATTAATCTGCTTGAATCTAAAACTCTTCTTGCATCGTGTAGCGTTAATCCGATCAGGTCAGGAACAGTAAAATCAATATCACCAATTCCATTTCCCAACACTAAAGTTATATTACTTCCCTGCTGAATTTTAGTTCCGGGTTTAATGCTTTCTCCACTATACATTTGATCAAGCACGGAATTTTTTGCAAAGTCTGGTTTAAAAATAGTGTCTTCTAATTTCAATCCATATTGACGCAAAATCATTTCAGCATTTCTTATCGTCATGCCAACCAAATTCGGCATTGCAATAAAAGGAGCAACCGAACGATTAATGGTTAAATAAACTGTACGATTAACTTTCACCATATTATCAGCTTCGGGAACCTGGCGAATTACCTGCAACGGCGGAACAGTATCGTTATAAACCGAATCCTGAATTTGTATTTCAAATCCCTGCGACTGCAAAATTTTTCTTGCATTATCAACCGACATTCCTGTTACTGATGGAATTTTCATTTCCTTACCGTGACTGGTAATAATTTGCAATGAACCGAGGAAAAGCAATAACAACAAAAATAAAACTGCTATTCCTGCCAAAATATTAACCCAAAGTGGTTTGCCGGTAATGAATTTGAACACAACGTTAATTTGAAAATATGAAAATATGGAAATTTGAAAATGAGAAAAATTTATAGTGCGAATAAATAAATTACAGTAGGAAGAATTAACACATTTTCAAATCTTCAAATTTTCAAATTGTTTCTTCCAAGCGCTTCTTCGATCAGTGCCGAATAAAATTGTTTCAATGTCCATCCCATTGCGCGAACCTGCTGCGGAACAATACTTTCATCGGTTTGCCCGGGCACTGTATTTATTTCCAGCAAAAACGGTTCTCCCTTTTCTTCATTATAAATAAAATCAATTCTTATTACACCGCCGCAATTAAAGACCTGGTAAACTTTTTTTGCCGTGTCTCGTACTTTTTCCGCGATAGATTCATCAACCTGCGCCGGCGTTACTTCGTCTGTAAATCCCGGAGTATATTTTGCTTCAAAATCAAAAAACTCTTTTTTGGTTTTTATTTCAGTGAAAGGTAACGTAATAATTTTTCCGTTAGATCTGAAAACGCCAATTGTAAATTCCCTGCCGGTAATAAATTCTTCTATCAATACCTGGTCATCTTCTTTAAATGCTTTTTCAATGGCTGTTCCCAATTCTTCAGAAGCATTATTTACTTTAGACATACCAATGCTTGAGCCGCCATTATTGGGTTTTACAAAAACAGGAAATGTAAGCTGCTTCGCGATCTCATCAGGATTACCAAATTTTCCTTTGATCAATACCACAGATCTTGCAACACTAATACCCGAAAAAGATGCGATAGCGACAGTATATCTTTTATTAAATGTAAGCGCCGAAGTTGCCGCGTCGCAGGAAGTGTAGGGAAGATTCATCAAATCAAAATAGCCTTGCAGTTTTCCATCTTCACCAGGCGTTCCGTGAATGCCAATTAAAACCGCGTCGAAACTTATTTTTCTTTCGTTATCAATTATTGAAAAATCCTGCTTGTCAACTGTTGACCGTTGACCATTGACAGATTCGTAGAACCAGCCTTGCGGAGTGATATCAATTTTATACACATCAAATTTATCGGCGTCAACATTTTTCAGAATATTAACTGCGCTTTTGTAGGAGATAACTGACTCGCCTGAATAACCGCCGGTAACAAATGCAATACTTGGCTTCATTCTGAAAAATAAATTTTAGCAAATAAACAAAAAAGAGTTGAGTTTATTGTTTGAGATTTATTGTCTGAGAATTTGTTAAAGTTGTAATTACAAATGAGCAGAAAATATCTTTAAATAAGAAAGGTGAAGGCATAATTCATTATAAATTTCCTTCACCCCTTTACGACGGGAAATATCACCCGCCTATATTGTGTAGCTTGCGGCTACAGTTAACAAACAAAAATTAATGATAGAAAGGTAACACTGTTTTGCAGCCGTTTCCAAAAAAAACCTTGCAATTTTTTGCACATTTAAACGTGCAGCTTTTCTTTTTTTGCCAGCAATTCGTCAACCGTTTCTTTATACATTTCGTCTGGCACGCAACAGTCAACCGGGCAAACCGCGGCGCATTGAGGCTCTTCATGAAAGCCCTGGCACTCTGTACATTTATTCGGAACTATATAATAAATATCAGTTGCTATCGGTGCGTTGCGTTGGTCCGCTTCAATGGTTGAACCATCAAGCAAAGTAAACGGTCCTTTAATAGTTGTGCCGTCTGCAATTGCCCATTCTACACCGCCTTCGTAAATAGCATTGTTCGGACATTCCGGCTCGCAGGCGCCGCAATTAATACATTCTTCAGTTATTTTTATTGCCATAGTTTAGTATTGGTAATGATTACAATTATTTTTGCAGCTCAAATATAAAAAAGAAATGTCACAGATTTACTGAAACAAAGAATTTGAGTTACTCTGTGTTTCTGTGCCATCAAAACATAAAATTGATTATGAACTTACAAGAACGTATTGATTTATTGATTGACCTCGGCATTTATATGCGATCCGAAAATGCAGAATGGAAAAACATTAAAGAAAAAGCATTTTATCAAAATAAATGGTTTACGAAAGAATTTATTGACGACGCTGTAAAAAATATTTGTACAGAATTTTTACAAAAAGAAAAATTACAAAACTGGTGCAACCAATATGCGATTCCGGAAAAAAGAGATGATGCTAAAACAGTTGGTCTTGTAATGGCAGGAAATATTCCGCTTGTTGGTTTTCATGATTTTTTAAGCATTTTTATTTCCGGGCATAAACAAATTATTAAACCATCGTCAAAAGATGAAACATTCATCAAAAACATCGTTCAATATTTATCTGAAAAGAATGGTGCAGTAAAAAACTTTGTTTCGTTTTCAGAAATGCTCAAAGGCTGCGACGCTTATATTGCAACTGGCAGTAATAACTCTTCAAGATATTTCGAATATTATTTCGGAAAATATCCAAACATAATTCGTCGTAACCGCACATCTGTTGCTATTTTATATGGAGAAGAAAGCAGTGAAGAATTAGAAAAATTATCTTCTGATATTTCTTTGTACTTCGGACTTGGCTGCAGAAATGTTACCAAAATTTATGTTCCGGAAAATTATGATTTCTTACCACTTCTTAATGCGCTGAAAAAATTTGATTATTTCGCTGAACACTCCAAGTACAAAAACAATTATGATTATCAACTTGCCATCCTGATTATCAACAGCAAATATTACATGACCAACGGCTCAATTATTCTTACAGAAAATAATGCTGTCTTTTCGCCGATAAGCGTTCTTCATTATGAATATTATCGCCTCACCCCAACCCCTCTCCTCGCGGAGAGGGTCATTGAAAATAGCGAAGACATTCAATGCGTTGTTGGAAAAAATCATTTGCCATTTGGCTCAACTCAAAAACCTTCGTTAACAGATTATGCAGATGGAATTGATACTTTGGAATTCCTGACTGAACTTTGAAAGGTTTCTGGCAAAAACGCTACGGTTGGCTTTAAATAAATTTCACGCAAAGAAGCAAAGATGCAAAGGAGTTAAGAGTAATCTCTTTTCTAATTGTTAATAGTTCGTTGCGCCTTTGCGCCTTTGCGTGATACATTTTCTTTTGTAAATTTGTATTCATCTACGAAGAGCTTAGTAAATGATTTGTTAAACTGAATATATGGTACAAACCATTTTATTTCAATAGCGTTAATTTGTAGTTCTAGGAATCAGAAAAAAACTAAACATAAATTTTTACATTAAAATTTTAAAAAAACATGAAAGCAAGACAAGTGGTAGCCATAGTGTTGATCAGCGCTTCAACTGCGCTGGCTACAATGTGGGGTTACAATCATTTTGCGGGCAACAAAACTTATCTTTACGCACAAGATTCTTCAGGTAAAATTCCTACCAATTACGCAAAGTTTTTTGACGGACAGAAACTTGGTAATGTGCCTGTTGATTTTACGGACGCAGCAAGCGCCGCAATTCCTGCAACGGTTCATATCAAAACAAAGAGTGTTCGTAATGTGAGCAACAATCTTCCTAAAAATCCATTTTCGGATCTGTTCGGATTAGGCGATGATTGGGGTTTTGGAAATGGCATGCGTTCCATTCCTGAAATGGCTTCCGGTTCGGGAGTTATCATTAGTGAAGATGGTTATATCGTTACTAACAATCACGTGGTTGATGGAGCTGATGAATTAACCGTTACTTTAAGCAACAGAAAATCTTTCAAAGCAAAAGTGATTGGAACTGATCCGAGCACCGACCTAGCTGTTATTAAAATTGACGCAAAAGGATTACCGTTTTTATTGTACGGAAATTCTGATGAAGCAAAAATTGGTCAGTGGGTTTTGGCAGTTGGTTATCCTTTAAACCTCGAAACTACAGTTACGGCAGGTATCATCAGCGCCAAAGGAAGAACACTCGACATCAATATGCGTCAAAGTAAAACGCCTGTCGAATCATTCATTCAAACAGATGCTGCCGTAAATCCGGGCAACAGTGGTGGTCCGCTTATTAATCCGGAAGGCCAGTTGGTTGGTATCAATTCAGCTATCGCTTCACCGACCGGTTCTTATGCAGGATATTCATTCACCATTCCGGTGAACATCGTTAAAAAAGTTGTTGGCGATCTTATAAAATATGGAACTCCACAAAGAGCATATTTAGGTGTTAGATATTTGCCCGACAACGCAAGCGACGAAGCGAAAAAAGAAGCAGGCATCCAGGATGGTGATGGTGTTTATGTCCTCGACGTTCCTGCAGATGGCTCCGCTGCAAAAGCCGGAATTCAAAAAGGCGACAGGCTCACAAAAATCAATGGCATTTCATTAAACAGCGCTGCGGAAATGGTTGGTCTTGTTGCAACTTATCGTCCCGGCGAAAAAGTAAATGTTACTTATCAAAGAGCCGGAAAAGAATATACTGTGCCATTAGTGTTGCACAATAATGCCGGTAATACTGATGTGGTAAAAAATAATTCCATCATGGATAAATTGGGCGCAGATTTGCAAACTTTAAACAAAAAAGATGCGACTGATTTAAATGTAAAAGGTGGAGTGGTTGTAAAAGCAATTGACGAAAATGGATTATTCAGCAAAACAAGAATGGAAGAAGGTTTTATAATATTGAAAGCAAATGGTAAAGAAGTAAACAACGTTGATGATTTCAGAAAAATATTGGAAAACTCCGATGGCTCTGTAAAACTCGAAGGTGTTTATCCGGGCTACGAAGGTTCATTCCAATATCCGTTACGATTAAACGGTGGACAATAATTAATTGATAGTTAATAATTATAATAAAGGGTCCCGCAAAATGCGGGACTTTTTTATACTTTTTACTTTTTCATTTTTACTTTTTTGATACCGGCTCCAGTTTTTCATAGCAGCATCCTTGCGTCGTCTCGCCTCAGGCGAGATTCATCGGCATACTGCTATTGAGCTTCAGGTTTAATTTCTGAATCGCAACTAAATATCAATTATTTTTTTGCCACAGAGTTACACAGAGAAAATTACAAGAACCCCAGAGAATCTCAGCCGTTGTTGGTCGCTGATCAACAACTTTATTCCTTCGCGCCTTTGCGTTTTTGCGTGAAATTGTATTTTTTACTTCGCAAAAACAAAATTTCCCCGTTCCAAAATATTAATATGTCTCGATGCAGTAAAATCAACCGAAGAATTATCAAATACATTTTTAAAAACTCCCTGCACGCTTGCATCCTGTATTTCCAGTAGAATCTGTTGGGAAGAAAAATTTAAAATTACCAACACTTCATTATTTCCATTCTTGCGCAAAAAAGAAAAAACTTTATTATCAGCGTTCGTTTGTAATTTATGCGTAACAACATTATTATCGCCGGCGCGCAAAGCCGCATTTTGTTTTCGCAGATTCAAAAGCGTTTTATAAAAATCATGCAGTTCATAATTGCCGGTCCATTCAATCGCGTCTTTATCAAAAAATTTTAAGCGTTTGTAATTCGGCATTTCCTGCCCGCTGTAAATTAAAGGCAAACCATTCCAGGTGCAACAAAACACAGCAAGATTTTTCGCAGCCGGTCCATATTTTTCATATTCAGTTCCGTTCCAGCTATTCTCATCATGATTAGAAGTGAAGTAAGCGCGAAAAGCATTTTGCGGAAATTCATTATCATATTGCATGAACAGATCCCAGAGTCCGTTAATATCAGTTTGATGTTTTGCAAATTCTTCCGTCTTATGCATCCAGCGCCAGGTGTAGGTTGCATCAAAAGCCTGGTGATAATCCGCAACTTCACATTCAGCAAGCCAGAATAATTTTTTTATTTGATCAAGTTCTGTTCTCGCTTCAATCCAAAAATCAAGCGGAACGAGATGCGCCATGTCGCAACGAAATCCATCAATACCACATTCATCAATCCAGAATTTCATGGCGGCAATAACTGCTTTACGTAATTCCGGGTTATCATAATTCAAATCAATCACATCATCCCAACCATTGCGTTCTGTAAAATTTCCGTTCACATCTTTCACATAATAATCCGGATGCTCATGCGTCCAACGATGATCCCATCCTGTATGATTCGCAACCCAATCAATAATTATTTTAAATCCTATTTCTTGCGCTGTATTAACGAGGTTTTTGAAATCATCAACCGTTCCAAATTCAGGATTTGTGTTTGTATAATCAGAACACGCATAATAACTACCCAATGTCCCCTTTCTTTTTTCAACACTTATTGGAGTAATTGGCATGAACCATAAGATCTCAATTCCCATATCTCTCAGTCGTGGTAAAGATCTTGCAAATGCGTTAAAAGTGCCTTCTGTTGTGTATTGCCGTAAGTTCACTTCGTAAATGTTTGTATTGTAGCTCCAGTCTATAGGTTCAAATGACATGAATACTTTTATTTTAAATGTGAGATGAACGATGTACGATTTCTTGAATTTTAAAAATGAAAATAAAAATTAAGCAAATCGTACATCTTACATCGTAAATCGTACATTGTCTATCTTCGCATAGATGAAAACGTTCAACGTTCCGATAATTTACCGCAGTCCGCTGATTACTGCGATCAAAAATAAACGAAAGCAGGAAGACAGGATGAAAAAAGATTTTACTCCGACGCTTCTTGATCTCGGACCTCTGCAAATTTATCTTGCGCGTCATTTCGGGTTTTGTTACGGCGTTGAAAATGCTATTGAGATCGCTTTCAGAACTATTGAAGAAAATCCGGACAAAAAAATTTTTCTATTGAGTGAAATGATCCATAATCCGCAGGTGAATGCGGATCTGCAATCGCGCGGTGTAAAATTTTTACAAGATACTTATGGAAAAGAATTGATCTCTTTTGATGAGATAACACGCGATGATATTGTTATCATTCCTGCATTTGGTACAACTTTAGAAATTGAAAAAAGATTGCAAAACATCGGTGTACAAACGCAAAAATATGATACGACTTGCCCTTTTGTAGAAAAAGTATGGAATCGTTCGGAGCAGATCGCTGAAAAAAAATACACAGTTATTATTCATGGTAAACCAAAACATGAAGAAACAAGAGCGACGTTTTCGCACGCTGCATTGAATGCACCAACAGTTGTTGTTAATGATATGAAAGAAGCTGAATTGTTGGCAAAATATATTATGCAACCATCAGAAAAGTTTTATGATGATTTTAAAGATCAATTCAGCAATGGTTTTGATGTAGAAAAAAATTTAGAAAGAATTGGCGTAGTTAATCAAACGACAATGCTTGCCAGCGACACACAGGCAATTGCTAATTTTTTGAAGCAGACAATTATTAATAAATATCATTTGGATAATTCGAATATTGAAGAATATTTTGCCGACACACGCGATACCTTATGTTACGCAACAAATGACAATCAAACTTCAGTAATTAATATGTTGCAAACTCCGGCTGATTTTGCCATTGTTGTTGGCGGATATAATTCTTCCAATACTTCGCATTTGGTTGAATTATGTGAAGAAAAATTACCAACTTATTTTATTGATACCGAAGAGAAAATTTTATCTGCTAAAGAAATACTGCATTATAATTTTCATACAAAAGAAGAAACATTAACTGCAGACTATTTGCCGGAAAAAAATCCGATAAAAATTTTAATAACCAGCGGCGCATCTTGCCCGGACGCTTTGGTAGAAGGAGTTATTAATAAATTGAGTGAATTTTTTGTCTGAACGGGGATTTTGGGAGATTTTTGCGATTAATGGGATGTGAGATTTCTCGCAAAGGCTCAACGGAGATTCTCTGTGGCTCTCATAATTTTCTCTGTGTAACTCTGTGACAAAAAAAATACGATTTCACGCAGAGGCGCGGAGAGCGCAGGGAAAAACATTCGCGTAATTCGCTAAAATTCGTGTAATAAAATCTGAATTAAACCATCTTGAAGCCTTCTAAAAACTTTGTATTAAAATCTCCGCTGCGGAAACGTTCATCTTTCATTAATTGCAGATGAAACGGAATAGTTGTTTTCACACCTTCAATAACATATTCCATCAACGAGCGTTGCATGGTGCTGATGGCTTCCTCACGGGTACGCGCAACCGCAATTATTTTTGAGATCAGCGAATCATAATATGGCGGAATTGTATAGCCGGCGTAAACATGAGAATCCACGCGGATCCCATGACCGCCGGGCTGATGAAGCGTAGTTATTTTTCCCGGCGAAGGACGAAAATCATTGTATGGATCTTCGGCATTGATGCGGCATTCAATGGCGTACATCTGCGGTTCATAATTTTCTCCGCTGATCGCATCGCCGGCAGCAATTTTTATTTGTTCTTTTATCAGATCAAAATTCACCACTTCTTCCGTAACACAATGTTCTACCTGTATGCGCGTATTCATCTCCATGAAATAAAAATCGC
>DATHPY010000403.1:0-4088 GCA_035483315.1 Puia sp.
ACAAGATTTGTTGACGGCTTACCAACCGCCCTCGTAAGACCTATGAGTGGCGCGGCTTCCCGCGGAATGATGTTTGATGCGATGAAAACTTTTACTCCGGATTCTTTTGCCGGAAGATTATCATGCATTCTTCAAGGTTCATCCGATACTACGTTTTATGTTGTTGCGGTTTATTTTGGCGCAGTAAGTATTAAGAACACGCGGTATTCGATTGGTGCAATGCTGATGGCAGATCTTGTCGGGGTGATTGTTTCGATATTAGTTTGCTATTTGTTTTTTGGTTAGCACAAATTTGAAAACATGAATTACACGAATTTAGGCGAATTGATGCGAATCTTATTTTCGGTTATACTTTACTGTTAGTTGTTTTTATTTTTGTAACCGGCTTTGGTTTTTCATGGCATCGTTGCGTCGCACACTTGTACTTTTAGCGCATTATTCAGCGCTCGTTCACTATCGGCGAACCCAAAAAATTTAAATTAGAATAACTTTCAATTTTTTCCTTGTTGGTCGGCGACCAACAAAGGCTCAGTATCTATTTTTAAATCAGATAAATCACGTAAATCCCCGGTTCAGACAATATCAAAAAGTAAATCGTGCAGTCAACCCAAATGCATCGGGAACAAAATTAATATCGGGTATAATATCAAGTTCGGGTTTCCAATCCAATGAAAGATTTATTGGCGCCGTGGGGAATTTATAATCAATGCCGATAACTCCGGTTGGTCCTACAAAAGTTGTATGAGCCTCTGAGCCAATATATGCGCCGCCACCATAAAACCACGTGAATGCAGGAGTAGCGCCAATCAGCTGATGCACTTCATACAATCCGCCAATGCCAAAACGCGGACCAAAAGAAATCAATCCTTCGATCGCATCGCGGTCATTCATAAAATATTTTACGGAAACGGAATTGCTTAAAGTAGGAGAAGGAGTGCTGAAACGAATACCGATCGCCACTTTATAATCCTGCGAAAACGCTTTATTGGCGCAGGTTACAGCGATCATGAATACAAGGATAAGCGGTGTTTTGCGCATAATGTTGATTGTTTATTAATTCAAAAAACGAAAATAAGACTTACGATATTTGAATTAGTTATGTTAGAGATTTCTTAAAAGTATGAACTATAAAATATGAGATATGACGTAAGAAATCAGAAATACGGTCAACTACTTCATACTTTATAGTTCATACTTTATACCTATTCAAAAAGTTCTGCTTTCGTTTTGGGTCTTCTTTTTTCAAGCCATTTAAAATTACGGAGTTTTAATTCGTCGGGATCATTTCCGCGAACAGGAAGCATCACGCCTTCCACATCATTTCGCAATACAACACGGTTTAATTTTCTATCTACAAAATACATATCTATCACGTCGGACTTTGTGACTTTATTAATTCCGACAAGCGCTTTATTATCATCGGTTGCATAATAAATACTTTCCGCATTTCCTTTTGCGCGCATCGTTTCCAGCACACCATCTGTAAAATATCCATTGATGGTTTTTCCCTTTATTTGGTTAAACATATTGTTTCCATATTTATCAACTGCGAGCGCATTTTCAAAAACGTACAACCGTTTTGGTTTTTTATTTTTTGTATAGAGATAAATGGTATCACCGGTTATCTGGTCTTCATTTGCCCAAACAACGGGATTAATGAACAATTGAAAAACAGAATCTCTGCCGGAGTAAAACAGGCTGTCAGCAACAGCTTGCAGCGAATCTGAAAAAATGCGCACGTGATGAAATCCCTGTATGTAGCGCCTGTTTGTATCGTTATCTTTTTGTGTGTTGATGGTTGTAATATTTTTCAGTGTGTCTTTCTCACGGTCAGCAGTATCCGTAAAAATGGAATCCTTTAATTTGGAAGAAAAAAAAGTGTCAGCTGCGATATAAATGGAATCTGTTTCCTGCTTTAATATCAATATTGGTTTTTGCGTAGCTAGAAAAGTATTTTGTTTTCGGTTGGAGATAAGATAATTGCCAATTACAGTAACACCTTGTAAAGTATCTTTAAAAACTGCATTTCCAGTTGCTATACTCTGGCCTGTGCTGTCATCAAATTGCACATCATCGCCGGTAATTTGTTGCGCGCCATTATTTATTATCGGTCTTTTGGTTAAATGCGCCTTTCGGTGTTTCATATCATAATTTCCATCTTTCGTATAAGTAACATTTCCGGCGCTGTCTTTAATATAAGTTGGTGAAATAAATGTGGCGAGTTTTGTTTCTGTATTATATAAAAGCGAATCGGCAGTGAGATGTGTCTGCGGATCGTTCATCACAACATTCTTTCTGAAATAAACATCTTTTGTGTCTTCATAATAAGTTCCGGATTTGCTGGTGAGCACGCTTGAATCCGTTACTACTTTTCCGCCATCTTCATAAATACCAACTTTTTGATTTAAGTCATATTGCAGATCGTTTGTGAAAAGAGAATTTTTTCCATCATATAATTTCACATCTTTATTAAAATACACGTATTTTTTATCAACGAGATATTTTAGATATTGAGAATTGATGTTGGTTACGTTTGATGTTGTCGTATTGTTTTTGTTGGTGTCTGCAATTTTTGCATTTCCAAAAGCTTCGAGATAATTCATTTTCTGATTCATCACCATGCTGTCGCAAAAAAAATCAGTGTTATCCTGTTTAAGATGAACATGACCGATGAGAAAAATTAATTCGGTACTGGAATCTATTTTCTTATACCTGTAATTATCTGCGTTGATTATTTTTATGAGCTTAACAGAATCATTTCCATTTCCTTTAAAAGCAACCTGCCCTTGTGAAAATAAATTTGCAGAAAAAAACAAACTGATAATAAAAAGAAAAAGAAATTGCCTCATGAATTATTTATTCCCCGATTTTGATGTCGAGTCCGACAACGGTGAAGTTAGATAACCATTCTTGTCTTTTTTTCCGAACACGGAAATATTAACGTAGCGTTTAGGATGCACACGAAAATCGTCCAACAAAACATTTAAACTTCGTGATGTGCTTTCTAAATTCTGATATAATTTTTTATCGTTCAGCAAAAGCCCGAGAGTGCCATTGTTGCTGTTCACTTTATCGAGTGTGGTTTTTAATTCGTTCATAGTTGCCTGCAATGTTGCCACCGTTTCTTCAATTTTTGTATTTGCCAATTGTGCACTTGCCTTTTGCAAATTATCCATTGTTTTATTTATCTGGTCTTTGTTGCCCGAAAGACTTTTAGTAAACGTGTCAAGATTTTTCAGCGAATGGCCAAGTGCGCCAGTTTGTGCATTAAGCATTGCTTCTAATGATGCTGATGATGCAGCAATGTGAGCAAATATTGAACTGAAATTATTTTTTGTTCTGGGGTCGAATAATGTGCCGACAACTTCCACCAATGAATCCAGTGATTGCAACGTGCCGCCTAATTTTGTTACAATAGGATTTATATTATCCTGCACCTGGGATAACAATCCCGGTTTTTCTTTTGTAGCGATCGTATCTCCATCCTGCAGATAATCCGTTGCATCTCCTTTATTAATAACAATGTTTGTTGAAGTGATGATTCCCGCATTTACAACAGCAACAGAATTTTTAGGAATGCGTACCTCTTTTTTAAGCGTGATAGTAATTAAAATTCCACTTACATCTTTATCTGTTTCGTGAATGTCGGAAACATTACCGATGGAAAATCCATTAATGACAACCGGATTGGAAACTTCCATTCCTTCAACATTTTTAAAAATAGCGTATATTTTTTTAGTATGACTGAACATACTTTTTCCTTTCAAAAAATTAAAGCCTAAAATCAACAAAGTGATAGATATTGCCGTTAGTACGCCAATTTTGGTTTCGTTGGAGATTTTCATGCGACAAATGTAAGTTGAATTGCTGAATTGTTGAATGGTTGAATTGCTGGATTGTTGAATTGCTGAAAAGTTCTAAATTATTTGTGAATTACAACAATTCAACAATAAAACAATTAGGCGATTAAACAATTTAACGCTCAATTACCGTTGTCATTTGAAGCCGGAGCATTTGTATGCGCTCCTTCAATTTGTTGTTTGTATCTTTTTAATGCGTCAATAATATCCTGCACAACTTCATCCTGT
>DATHPY010000404.1:0-2203 GCA_035483315.1 Puia sp.
GCGGCGCCACCGGGAACATCTTCATCAATAAAAACAATTCGGTTTGTTTTTTTCAACGACTCTACAATTTTATAATGAATATCAAAAGGCAAAAGTGTTTGTACATCTATGATTTCGCAACTGATTCCGAGTTGCTCCAACGTTTGCACAGCTTCATCAACAATGCGTAATGTTGAACCATAAGAAACGATTGTAACATCATTTCCTTCTTTTACAATTTCAGGAATCCCGAGCGGCACAGTGAACTCAAGAAGATTTGCCGGTAATTTTTCTTTTAAACGATAACCATTTAAACACTCTATCATAATTGCGGGGTCAACTCCTTTTAATAATGTGTTGTACATGCCAACAGCCTGCACCATGTTTCGTGGCACGCAAACATGCAGCCCGCGAAGTGAGTGAATAATAATTCCCATTGGCGAGCCGCTATGCCAAATGCCTTCTAGACGATGACCACGTGTGCGGATAATAACCGGTGAAGTTTGTCTGCCCGCAGTCCTGTATTGCAGTGTTGCCAGATCATCGCTAAGCGGTTGAAGTGCGTAGAGTAAATAATCTATGTACTGAATTTCTGCAATTGGCCGCAATCCGCGAATTGCCATGCCGATGCCTTGCCCCATGATTGTTAACTCACGGATGCCGGTATCAAAAATTCTGTCGACGCCAAATTTTTGTTGCAACCCTGCGAAACCTTGATTAACGTCGCCAATTTTTCCGAGGTCTTCGCCGAAGGCAATAACTTTTGGATTGTGCGTGAACAGTTCATCAAAATAATTATTCAATATTTCGTAACCGTTGATCGTCGGCGATTCATAATTAAACTCAGGTTTTATTTCTTCGACGTTTACCGGGCTCTTCGGGCCTTCGTGATATAAATGTGTGTTGTATAATTTATTATTTTCTTCGAGCAATTGGCGATAATAATTTTTGATTGTTTCGTTTGCAGAATTATCTGCTCCAATTAAAATTGCCTGGTGAAGAGCTTGTAAGACATCACGGCGATTTGGTTCGCGGTTTGCGTTTAATTCTGAAACAATTTTTTCCAATGCTTCTAATGAAGATGGTAAATTAGCAGCGAGTGAATTTATCAAACCAATTGCTTGCGCAGATTGTTGGCGAATGGGATAATAATATTTTTCCCAGGCATCATTTTTATTTTTTCGAATAAGTTCTTTTGACTGAGTTTCTATTTCTTCCAATTCTTCTTCGCTTGCAAGGGCGTTATCTAAAACCCATTCTCTCATTTTTTTAATTCCATCCCATTCGCGTTCCCATTCAAGTCTTTCAGGCGATTTATAACGTTCATGGCTACCCGAAGTTGAGTGTCCTTGCGGCTGAGTAACTTCCTCAACATGAAAAAGCGCCGGAATATGTGTGTCTCTTATTTTTTGTATTGCGGGTTCAAACACTTCACACATGCTGGCATAATCCCAGCCTCTTACTTTATAAATATCAATTCCGTTAGTTCCGTCTTTTATCTGCAAACCTTTCATCGCTTCTGAAATGGAATTTTTAACCGTCTGAAGTTTTTTAGGAACGGAAATTCCATATCCATCATCCCAAACAAAAACAGCAAGTGGAACTTGAAGCACGCCAGCAGCATTTAATGTTTCCCAAAAATGACCTTCGCTTGTAGATGCATCACCGATTGTACAAAAACAAACTTCATTACCATTATCAGATAATTGCGGGAATTGTTTTAGCACATCAATGTTTCTGAAAGATTTTGAAGCAAGCGCTAAACCTAATGCTTTTGGCATTTGCGCAGCGGTTGGTGCTAAGCCTGCGGTCAGGTTCTTTTTATTTATTAAGTCAAGAAATTCGCCTTCTTCATTGATAATTGGAGTTGCAAAATGAGAATTCATCTGTCTTCCCGAGCTATGAGGATCGTGATTAACGTCAGGATCGGCATATAACTGAGAGAAAAATTCTTCTATTGAAGCTGCGTCTGTCGCAAATGCAAATGTTTGATCGCGGTAATATCCCGCATAGAAATCGCCTTTTTTAAAGAATTTAGCCATTGCAACTTGTGGCACTTCTTTTCCATCTCCAAAAATTCCAAACTTGGCTTTGCCGGTGAGAACTTCTTTACGACCTAAAAGACTTGCTTCCCGGCTTTCGCATACGGTTCGGTAATCGTTTAATATTTCCTGGCGGAACTTATCAAAAGATAGTTTTTCCATTTCAGCAAGCTCGGGAGAAG
>DATHPY010000405.1:0-3337 GCA_035483315.1 Puia sp.
TGATGCCCAAACAATACTTATCAATCTTATCCATTTTAAACCTTTTGCAAAAGCATAAATGGCAAAAACATAAAACGGTCCAAAAAATAAAGAATCAATCCATATTGTTGCGCGCCACCATGCCGGTCTGGCAATCAACACCGGATCAAAATGCCTTCCATACCAATGTACGAGGTCAATCATTTTTGCCGGCGGCCATGATGGGTATTGAAAATGATTGGCATCTGCAATAATCAATTGCTCCAGGTCAATAATATAAGTTATAAAAAAAAGGTTGATGATAAAGAAAACAATTATCGCAATGTCCAATGGGCGTTTCGATAATGGCAGAGAAACAGATTGCATATTCATTAGCAATTATCAGTTATTGATCTCTTTATAAAATTTCCAGGAAGTTTTATAATCTTTTGTCAGCGGTTGATTGGTCAATATCGCTCTTATCATTTCTATCGGCATGCAATTTAAATGCATAATAGAATCGTGAAATTGTTTGTATGTCATTTTTTTACTGTCAACCAATTCTTTTTTCAATGCATAAAATTGCCTGCCGCCGGTTAAATAAGCAAGCTGGTATAATGGCGGATAACCACCTTCGAATGAGCGGCGCACTTCACCTTCTGCATTGGCGCGCTCATGATTTACACGTTCAACCAAAAAATCTATGCATTGCTGCGGAGTCCATTTTCCTAAATGATAATTCAGAGAAAAAATAATTCTTGCGCAACGATGCATGTGCCAGAACAACATGCCAATGCGGTCTTCAGGACTTTGTGGGAATTTCAGATCCCACAATAATAACTCCCAGTACAAACTCCATCCTTCCACCCAAAAGGGTGTATCAAAATTTCTGTACGTTCTGTAACGCTGGTTCATAAAAAATTCCAGGTTGTGACCAGCGATCAATTCATGATGAACAGTTGCCCGCGAAAAATGCGGATTGTTTCCACGCATGCTCATCAGTTTCGCATCTTCATCCATCGTGTTTGTGGGATAAGAGATGAGGATGCTTTCGCCACCAAGAAAAAATGGATTTACAAGCTGCCTTTCCGGCGTCATCATATACATTCCCCAGGTTTCTTCTGCGAGCGGCGGAATGGTGATGAGATCATTCTTTTTTAAAAAATTTATTGATTCATTGTAGAGACCAAGAATCATTTCAGGTTGTTTACCTGCGGGAACAAAAGTGTTTTTTACTTTTTCTTCCGCAGCTTTCCAGTCATCGCCAAAACCCATTTCGCGCGAGGCTTTCAGCATTTCTGCATCACACCAGGCAAATTCTTTATTAGCAATATCCACCAATTCTTCCGGCGAATATGGTATCATTTCATATTGAAGTTGACGAACTAATTCTTCACGGCCAACCGGCTGGCCGACAATTCCGCTTTTATCCGGAACAGCAATGCTTTCTCTTTTTGATTTGAATGACCGCGCATAATCGGCGAGTAAGCTATCCAGTGGTTGGTATGATTTCGGAACCCACCAGGTAAACATCGGATCGTAGCTGTTGTAAAAACCATAAACACTTTCCACTTCATTTTTTAAATTATTGATGTTATCAGCAGCATCGTAAGTTGATTGAAACGAAATTGTTTTATCATCTTTTAATTTTGTTTGTAACGATTTTATTTCGTTACAGATGCTGAACCATTCTTTTGCAATTTTTTCTCCATCAAGTTGTGTTCCGTGACGACGTAGTTTTTCCAATTCGTTAATCTCATCTGCGAAAGGTATCCATCGTTTTATTTTTTCGAAAGCCGCAGCTTTTACAGATAAAGTTTGTAATTTATTATTGACGTCTCTTTTGAAAAGAATATAATCTGCTTTGCATTCCTGCGATAGTTTATCAAAATCGAGTTGAGAAAGTTTTTGCAAATATTCTTCGTACAATTTTTTCATGCGATCACTTTTTTCCGGAGATGAAGCGCCATTATCATTGCCATTATAACCAAACGAAAAATCATTTGCGGAAGGAGTATAAAATCTTTCCAACGCATAATAATCTGCATTGAAATGCTGCATCAGGTTTGGCATTTCGCTGCATGGAATGTAATCGTTATTAGATTGAGCCGAGCTGATCTTAAAAGATGAAATTAAGATCAGAAGACAAAAAAAACTTTTGGATGGAAATTTATTCGCCATAGCAGTTGTTGTGATTAAAAAAATGAAAGGTCATTAAAATTAAATAAAAAGATGAATTTACTTAATCCGATTTCTCGCAAAGCCGCGAAGACACAACGTGGCGGAAGGGTGCCACGGTTTTGAACCGTGGCACCCTTGTGATTTGCCGGTTATGATACAGCGCTCAATAGAATTGTTGTGGTGCAAGAGTGCGATGCAAGAATGCTGAAGAAAGAATCTCGCCTGAGGCGAGACCGGAACATAAAATTTTTAAGAAGAAACTTATTTTGGAGAAGCCGTTGCTTTTTGAGGATTGACCGGAAAAACAATATTAAAAGTTGAACCTTTTCCTTCAACACTTTCCGCCCAAATTTTTCCGTGATGACCCTGAATAATTTCTTTTGAAATAAATAGACCAAGACCAGAACCGCCCGGCATTTTTTTTCCTGAAGTAGAAATTCTGTAAAAGCGGCTGAATATTTTACTAAGGTGTTTTGAAGCGATCCCTACACCTTCGTCTGTAATGCTGATACGCATCTGATCGCCAAAAACTACAGCAGTTAATTGTACGCGGGTTCCGTCATCAGAATATTTTATCGCGTTAGTGAGCAGGTTAATTAATACCTGCTCCATTTTTTGTTTGTCAATATTCAGTATTACATCTTCAAGAGGGAGATCGTATTTTATTATATGCTTATCTGCGTCTAATTGTTTAACAACTTCAACACTATCTTTAATAAGAGAATAAAGATTTGTGTTACTAAAATTAAGTTCGAAATGGTCGGTATGTATTTTTGAAATGTCAAGCAGATCAGCGATCATAGTTGAAAGACGCGTGACTTGTTTTTTTACTTTTGGAATAACTTCTTCAGATAACGATGGCATTTGTTCAACCAATTGCAGGTAACCATTGATGGTAGTTAAAGGCGTTTTTAATTCGTGACTTGCGAAGCCGATAAAATCATCTTTCTTTTCATTGAGCAAACGAATTTCTTCATACATCATTGCATTATCCAATGCTATCCCTGCCTGCGCGGCTATTGCTGCAACTAATATTTCATGTTCTTTTTTAAACATTGCAGATTTTGGATGCCCGAAAAAAAGTCCACCGATAACTGTTCCTGTTTGTGAAATAACCGGAACGGCCAAATAACTCACTACGGGAAGATGTCCTTTAGGCATGCCGGAATGAGGAGAATTTTTCCCATATCGTGCATCT
>DATHPY010000406.1:0-7696 GCA_035483315.1 Puia sp.
TTTTAAAGGCGTAAGCAATGTGAGCTGGTATACAATCGCAGATGGCTTTGGAGCTACATTTACACAAAATGAAAATCTCAACAGAGCCTACTATGACAAAAAAGGAAACCTGACTTTTACCATTACTTATTACAACGGCAAAAAATTGCCGCATGATATTCGCGCAATAGTAAAGGGCACTTATTATGATTGTGAAATTCCTTTGGTAGAAGAAATTCATGGCGGAAACCAGGTTGTTTATATTGTTCATCTTGAAGATGAAACAACATGGAAAAAAGTAAAAGTATCCGACAACGGAATGGAATTGATGGAAGATCTCAATAAAAACTAAAAATCCCGGGTTCTGAGTGTACAACAGGCATGAATTTGCCTGTTGTATTTTTTTGTGGCTACACAAAAGAGAGGCATTAAAATTTTATGAAATCAATATCTTTGAGAAATCTTATTATTATGATACAGCGTATTCAAAGTATTTGGTTATTGTTAGCTGCGGCCTGTGTATTTGGTAGTTATGCATTACCGTTATACGAAGGCCATTTGCAGAATAATTCTATAAAAAGTTTTTTTATTCCGGATAGCTTTTTATTATTTCCATTAATTTTCGGTTTAGGTCTTTTGGCTATCATTTGCATTTTTTTATTTAAGAAACGCAACCTTCAATTTCGGTTATCCATTTTTGGAACATTATTTTCCATTCTCGCGATAGTTCTTGAATACATCAAGTCTGCAGATTTTAAGACAGCTAATAATTTTCAATCGGGCTCCTATCATTTAGGAGCTTTGATTCCGTTTGCCATGGCATTCTTTTTTATTATGGCTGCAAGAGGAATTTATAAAGATGAAAAATTAGTGAAGAGCATGGATAAACTGAGGTAGAAAAGATTCAAGAAACAAGAGACAAGGCACAGGTCTTAAATTCAGAGTTTTTTTCTTGTTCCTTGCCTCTTGATCCTTGTACCTTAACTCAAAAACTTTCCCGTAAAACTTTCTTTTACCTTTTTTAATCCTGAAGGAACTCCGGCATAAACAATATTTCCGCCGGCATCACCCGCTTCTGGCCCCAGATCAATAACCCAATCGGCGGATTTTATTACATCAGTGTTGTGTTCAATCACAAGAATTGAATGTCCCTGTTCAATTAATGCATTGAATGATGTGAGTAATTTTTTTATATCCTGGAAATGCAAACCCGTAGTCGGTTCATCAAAAATAAAAAGAATATGCCCCTGCGCTTTTCCTTTTCCTAAAAACGATGCAAGCTTTACACGCTGCGCTTCTCCGCCGGATAATGTATCTGAAGATTGACCTAATTTAATATAACCCAATCCAACATCGCTAAGCGGTTTTATTTT
Source organism: Puia sp. (assembly GCA_035483315.1). Lineage (GTDB taxonomy): Bacteria > Bacteroidota > Bacteroidia > Chitinophagales > Chitinophagaceae > Puia. The sequence continues at coordinate 1,353 of DATHPY010000406.1, forward strand.
GTGTACAATATCTTTTTCATCTTTAAAGAATTCCAGCGATTCATCAACACTCAATTCCAAAATGTCGAAAATGCTTTTGTTGTTGTAAGTAACTTCCAACACTTCTTCTTTAAATCTTTTTCCATGACATGTTTCGCAAACAAGATGAACATCGGCAAGAAATTGCATTTCTACAACTTGTTCGCCTTCACCTTTGCAGGTGTCGCAGCGTCCGCCATCAACATTAAAAGAAAAATGTTTTGGAAGAAATCCGCGGATCTTACTCAACGGTTGTTTAGAAAACAATTCTCGTATTTCGTCATACGCTTTAATATAAGTAATGGGATTGCTGCGCGAAGATTTCCCAATCGGATTCTGATCGATCATTTCTATTTGAGAAATATATTCTGTATCGCCTTTGGTTGTTTTATGATAACCTGCTTTGTCAGAAAATTCGCCTTTCATTTTTTGCAAAGCCGGATATAATATATGTTTTACCAAAGTTGTTTTTCCGCTTCCACTGACGCCGCTTATTACGCACAAAACATTTAATGGAAATTCAACCGTGATGTTTTTTAAATTATGTTGTCTTGCCCCTTCAATAATAATCGAGCGATTCCATTTGCGTAATGTTTTTGGAGCTTCAATTTTTAGTTCTCCAGTTAAATATTTTCCGGTCAAACTTTTTTTATTTGCTATTATTTCATCATAATTTCCCACTGCAACCACTTCACCACCAAGATGGCTGGCGAGTGGCCCCATGTCAATAATATAATCCGCTTCACGCATCATCATTTCATCATGCTCAACAACAACAACCGTATTTCCGAGGTCGCGCAATTCTTTCAACACACGAATTAATCTTTCTGTATCGCGCGAATGCAAACCGATAGAAGGTTCGTCCAAAATATATAAAGAGTTGGTAAGATTGCTTCCGAGCGAACGCGTGAGTTGTATGCGCTGGCTTTCTCCTCCACTGAGCGAATTCGCCAAACGATTTAATGTGAGATAAACCAACCCGACATCAAGTAATGTTTTTAAACGATGATCAATTTCAGTCAAAATTCTTTTGCCCACTTTTTTATCAAATTCACTCAACGATAATTCGTCAAACCATTGCTTCAATTCTATTACCGGCATCTCACACAATTCACCAATATTTTTGTCGCCAATTTTTACATACAACGCTTCTTTTCTTAAACGATAGCCTTTGCATTCCGGGCAAAGTGTTCGTCCGCGATATCGCGAAAGCAGCACACGATATTGCACTTTATAAAGATTGCGTTCCACTTCTTCAAAAAAACCATTTATACCATGTACATGATCGTTGCCTTCCCACAAAACTTTGTACTGTTCTTTGGTAAGATCAATTATTGGTTTATGAATAAGGAAATTAAATTTCTTTGCTGCTTTTATGAACTGTTCTTTCCACCAAACCAATTTTTCTCCTTTCCACGGAGCAACAGCGCCTTCATAAACGCTCAATCGCTTATCAGGAATAACCAGGTCTTCATCAATTCCCAAAACCTGGCTGAATCCCTCGCAGGTTGGACAAGCGCCATAAGGGTTATTGAATGAAAATAAATTGGGTGATGGCTCTTCAAATTTTATTCCATCGAGTTCAAATTTATCGGAGAAATTAAATTGTTTATCGTCGTTTACTTCAACCAACATTTCTCCTTCACCTTCAAAAAAAGCTGTACTAACGGAGTCGGCTATACGATGTTTATCACTTTCATCAAATTCTTTTATAACAAGACGATCTATTAAAATGTAAGATGAAGAATGGGATGCGAGTTTCTTTTTCAATTCTGCGTCTTTTAATTCCAGCAGATCTTCAATGCGAACAATTTCTTTATTGATGTACAATCTTGAAAATCCTTTCTGTAATAAAATATTCAACTCTTCTTTTGCATCGCGGTTTTTATGTTGTTTGAATAAAACAAGAATAAGCGCTTTATCATTTTCCTTCAACCCGACAATTTTTTCTACCACATCATTCACATCATCTTTCTTCACGAGCTTGCCGGAAACCGGAGAAATAGTTTTTCCAATTCGCGCATACAACAACCGCAGGTAATCATAAATTTCCGTCATGCTGCCAACGGTTGAGCGCGGCGTTCTTGTAATAACTTTTTGTTCGATAGCAATTGCGGGACACAATCCTTTTATATAATCAACATCGGGTTTATTCATGCGCGCCATAAACTGGCGTGCATAAGCGCTAAGACTTTCCGCATACCGGCGCTGACCTTCTGCAAATAATGTATCAATAGTAAGCGATGATTTTCCCGAACCAGACACACCCGTAACAACAATTAATTTGTTGCGCGGAATTTCAACTGTGATATTTTTTAAATTATGAACCCTTGCTCCTTTTATTAAAATAACATCCTTTGCCGTTTTAGCGACAGCATTATCCTTACGCTTTTTTTCTGCCTGAGCTATAGCCATAAACTTGATGGAAAATTTTTAGTTGATCAGCAAAGTCTTACACGTATTTTTCCCATCGGGGAAAACACGTATTAATCCTAAAAAAACAAAAATATCGGTGAAAATGTTGTTTTATAAAAAAAATATTTATCTTTATTTCCGATTTGTACACTATTTATTAACGAAACTCATTCGCCTATAGACCTCTCACTTCTACTCAGAAAAACCAAAAACCAGAATTTTTTTTTATAAATCCAGACAATAATATCCTATCACCTTCAAAAAACCGTAGAAGTTTATGAAATCACTACGCCAAAAAACTGATCACGAATTAATCCACCAATTCCGCGACGGCGACTTACATGCATTAGAAGCATTAATTCTAAGGCATAAAGACAAGCTGTTCACTTCCATCCTGTTTTTAGTAAAGGACAAATATCTCGCCGAAGATATTTTCCAGGATGTATTGATCAAAGTTATCGACACGATCCGCGGCGGACGTTACACCGAAGAAGGAAAATTTTTACCATGGGCTATGCGCATTGCGCACAACCTTTGCGTAGATCATTTCCGTAAAGTGAAACGCACACCCGCAATTAAAACCAGCGATGACCGCGACATTTTCGAGGTGCTTAATTTTACTGAAGAAGGCGCTGACGTAAAAATGATGAAACGTCAGAGTCACGACCGTGTTCGTCAAATGCTCGACATGCTGCCAGAAGACCAGAAAGAAGTTATCATTCTCCGTCATTATGCAGATTTGAGTTTTAAGGAAATTGCATCATTGACAAATTGCAGCATCAACACTGCTTTAGGTCGCATGCGTTATGGTTTAATTAACCTGCGCAAAATGATGACAGAAAAAAGAATTGCTTTATAGTTTTTTCTTTTTTAAAGTTTATTAACTAAAACTTTATTTTGCCGAACAAATTAACCACTAACTTTAGTGAGTGAATAAACTCGATAAAATATTGAAAGTTCCTGCAAATGCGGGAACTTTTTTTATATACTCTTGTCATTCTGTTCCCCCATTTGGCAAATAGAGATTGCTTGCGCCGGAAGGCCGGACCAGAATGACGCCTAATTAGCTCATCATTTAGTGATGAGCTTTTTTATTTCGGTTAGGCATTGAAGATAGTTGCTGGTTGCCAGCTACCAGTAGTCAGTGATAGACCTACATTCGAAAATTAAAAATTTAAATCAACAGAAGAAATTTGGAAATCAAATCGCCCATCGGTAATAACTGTGTTACTTCCGATATTACCATTAAACAAACCGCTTATTGTGTAAGTTCTTATTGAGTCATTACTATTTGTATAAATTTTTACAAAATAAACATTTGCGATTCCGGGAAACTCATCAGGAATGTAACCGAAATTCAATTGTATAGCGCTTTTTGTTGAATCAAATTTTTGACCGCTCAATGCTAAAAAATCATTTTGATTAAAAGTTTTTGATACCGGTATTAAAATGCAGATGCCGTCAAAATAATAGGTTGGACTCTGTGTACCGTTGACTTCGATCTGCCATGATAAAGAAAGAGTGTCAAAAGCGCTGTTGGTACTTATTTTTCTAAGAAAAGGAAGAGAGTTTCCACGAGTTGCGCTAAACGGGTTAATATATGAAACGCCATTAATGTATTCGGTAACAACGTTAAATCCATAAGAAGTAAACCTGCTCAATCCCGGGTCGTCTGCATCAGGATAAAAATTTCTTTTTACGCACGATGTAAAATTTAAGAGCAGCAGAATTAAAAAAATGTTTTTTATTAATTTTTTCATTTTCTTTTATTGTAATAAAAATTATAGCCAATGGAAAACTGCAATGGCGCAATAAATCTATAAGACAAAGGATAATCTCCCTTATCGGCAATTAAAGGACTTTGAAGATGAAGCATCAGCATTAAATTGTTATGAAAATTATATACCGCGGACATTGATACAACTACACCCGTTCTTTTTAAATTTACATCGGGATTTAATATTTCATAGTTTTTATCGTCGTAGTTTTTATAATTCACTTTAAAACTTTGAGTGGAAATACCAAACGGTAATATGTTTAAATAAAGACTATTTAGTTTTTTATCCTTATGTAAATAAACCCTGAAACCGATGCTTGCGGCGAAAATATATCCACGTATACTTTCCTGCAAAGTTACTTCCTGCGGTAAAAATGGATTTAATGTGTATGCATTACCAGTGCTCTTCGTTGTAAAGGGAATATCTTCATCCAATTCAAAAAAAAATGCTCCACGTGGGTTTGAAGAAGGTTTCCATTGAACAGAAACAGGAACATGGTAAAATGATTTGCTGGCATTATTGATGTCGTAGGAAATTCCGCTTGAAATATTTAAAAAGGATTGTGCATTGGCAAAAAAATAAATGCACGAAAATAAAGAAAGAAAGAAGAAGAGCTTTTTCATCAGCAGAAAGGTTAATGGTGAATTACAAATTTAGGCTACTATAAATGTAATTGACGATGTCGTCTGAATCTTAGTTGCTTTCTGCAAAACAAATTTTTGATCCGATGAATTAATCAATTTGTGAATCTGTCACTGAGTTTTCAAGATCTCTGCATTTTCCTACTTTCACACTAAATTCATTAATCAATAATTTCTGTGATTACTTTTTCAAACCACGTTACAAAATTATTCGGAATTGATTATCCGATTATTCAGGCCGGAATGGTTTGGGCAAGCGGATGGAAACTGGCAAGCGCCGTTAGCAATGCCGGAGCACTTGGTTTAATAGGCAGCGGAAGCATGAAACCGGATGTCTTACTGGAACACATCCGTAAGTGCAAAGCCGCTACAGACAAGCCTTTTGGAGTAAATGTTCCGTTGTTGTATTCCGAGGTTGAAAAACATATTGACATTATCATAAAAGAAAAAATAAAAATAGTTTTTACATCAGCCGGTAACCCAAACACATGGACGAGCGTCTTAAAAGAAAAAGGAATTACTGTTGTGCATGTTGTGAGCAGCAGCCAATTTGCAAAAAAAGCCGAAAACGCCGGTTGCGATGCAGTTGTAGCCGAAGGTTTTGAAGCCGGCGGACATAACGGCCGCGAAGAAACTACAACAATAGTTTTAACACCTGCTGTTTGTAATAATGTAAAAATTCCGGTAATTTCAGCAGGCGGAATTGCAACAGGAAGGCAGATGTTTGCGACTATGATATTAGGAGCCGAAGGTGCGCAGTTCGGAAGCAGGTTTGTTGCGAGTGAAGAAGCGTCTTCACATAAAGATTTTAAACAGGCTGTTGTTGATGCAACAGAAGGTGATACAATGTTGTCATTAAAAGAAATTGTCCCTGTTCGTTTGATAAAGAATAAATTTTTTCAACAAGTTCAGGAAGCAGAAGCGAAAGGAGCATCAAAAAAAGAACTGATTCAACTACTCGGAAAAGGCCGCGCAAAAAAAGGAATGTTTGAAGGAAATTTAGATGAGGGTGAATTGGAAATAGGTCAATCGAGTATTTTAATAAAAGATATTTTACCCGCTGCAAAAATTGTTCAGCAAATATGGACGGAGTTTGCAGATGCCTTATCTCAACCATTACATAAAATGTAAAACTGTGTTATGAAAAAGATCAAAATTGCTTTGTTTTTTTCCTTGCTGGTACCGTTTGCTTTGCATGCAAAAGACACCGATGGCAAATCAGAAGTTTGCCTTCATGGATATGTTACAGATGCAATAACTAAAAAACCGGTTCAGGGAGTTCTCGTTTCTGCAATTATTCCCGGTTTGAATGTTTCAAAAGAAGTTACTACCGATGCTGATGGCTATTTTAGTTTTACGCAATTGTGCGGAGCGCAGGTAAATATTCAATTTGAGAAAAAAGGATATCAATCATATAAAAAATCAAACGTTGCTGTAAAAGAAAAAGCAGCCGTTAAAGTAAATATTGAATTCTCCCCGGAAAACATTTCCG
>DATHPY010000407.1:0-2762 GCA_035483315.1 Puia sp.
GAGCAGATGCAGAAACGATGTGCAACACTTGCGCGAATGGGCGCGACTGTTTTTGCTTACGACATGATTGGTTATGGAGATAATACTCAATGCACACACGAATTTCCAAAAGCGCTGAAACTTCAAACGTACAATAGCATCAGAGCGCTCGATTTTTTATTGTCGTTGCCAAATATAGATACGTCGAGAATCGCTGTGACCGGCGCTTCGGGGGGCGGAACGCAAACCATTATTCTCACCGCAATAGATAATAGGATAAAAGTTTCTGTACCGGTGGTTATGGTATCCGCATATTTTTTTGGCGGTTGCGTTTGCGAAAGCGGCATGCCTATTCACCGGCGTGCTATTCATCTTACCAATAATGTGGAGATCGCTGCACTCGCTGCTCCACGGCCAATGTTGCTGATCTCAGATGGGAGTGATTGGACAAAAAATTGTCCGGCGCTGGAATTTCCCTACATAAAAAATATTTATAGTTGGTTCGATTCATCTCAAAATGTAGAAAACGTTCATTTGCCAAACGACCAGCATGATTATGGTCCGACCAAACGTCAACCCATGTACGCTTTTTTAATTAACCATTTGCATCTCGATAGTTCAGGGATGATGAAGGATGGAATGGTTGATGAAGCTGCAAGCAAAGTCTTGTCTGTTCAGGATCTTAGCGTTTTTAATGAAAAACATCCGCGACCTGCAAATGCTGTTGAAGGACATACTGCTGTGATGAAATTGCTTGAATGGTAAAATTTTAAAAATGTCCATGAACGTTAGTTCACTACTTGCTAATTTTTGACCTGTTCTTTGGGTATGTTGTTTAATTTTGCAATTTGTAATTGACAGGCGTGAACTACGTCGTGACCAATTTTTTCAAATCTTTTCGGATCTAAAATATTTGTTGATCCATTTATTTTATCTGCAAGATCGAATTTAAATCTTTTCATTGTTAGCAGAATCAAAGAATCTTCATTGGGGATTTTTTCGCCTTCGTAAAAATCGTGGTTAAAAGTCTTGCTTAAACTTATCAGTGAATCTGTGTTTGGTGCAGAAAGAATTTTTTCTACCAAAGAACTTAACCCGTTATAAGCCGACAGCCTGGTCTGATTCAAATCACTATTTTGACTTTTATCAGTAAGCCATATTACAAATGCGCCGATAACAATTATCACGGCAAAAGGGAGCGCTGTTATTTTTATAATTTTCCCGTTCTTTTCTTTCTTTTTAATTTTTATTACAGGCATTACAAATTAGATTTAGTAAAAAAATATTCTGTTATACCCATATTTTTTTGTGCGGTTACTTCGTTGCGCAACCGCATATATTTTTTGTCATTTTTTTGAAGAAAATCAATCTCGTAACGCCCAATTGTGCCGAGGCTGATCAAAGTATACCTTTCTTTTTTTTCTAAAAACCAGGTGAGCGTGTCTTTTTTCTGAAGATGACTATTTGAAAGTATTACCTGGTTATCTAACTTAAATAGAAAAACCGTTTCTTTTTTAAAATCGCTGTAATTACTATTGAAAGTTATGCTGTCTAATTTCCAGGATTGCCGGAGATCAGCGGTCAGAAGTATAACATAATCTTTTACAGTTTGTGATCTTGCAGTAACTGTAAAAAAAATAAGCAGAAAGCAGAGCTTTATTTTCATTTGAAATTTAAGGGATATAACACTTAATTACAAAAACTGTGCTTCTTTGAAAAAAGTTATTCACATACACAATTTTTAGTTTTAGAAATCAAAAACTCATTATGTAAACCATCAGGAACAACGAGGCTTACGTGAGGCAACTTTATTAAAGGATCAGGTGTATAAAAATTAATAAGTGCGGAGAAAATTCGTCGGTTTAGTGGATTTTAATTCTCATTTCTTTGATTTAAGAAATAGGAATTATTACTTTATTTGCATTTTATAGGTAGTTTCTTTATAAATGGCAGGTGCCATGCAGTAATTCTCCTTAAATTTAATTTTTTTAAATAGTAGTAATTATTTCAAATAAACAATCAATAACAAAAGGGATTATGAAAAGAATTATTGTTAGTATTATTTTTTTAGCCGGGGTCTTATTTACAAATGCACAGAATTGGCCTTCTAATATTTTTTTTACAAAATTAGATAACGGCTTGCAAGTTTTGGTATTGGAAGATGCTTCTGTGCCACTCGCAACTGTTGAAATTGCTGTGCATAATGGCGCTTTTACGGAAGACACTGCCTACAACGGATTATCTCATCTTTATGAGCACATGTTTTTTAAAGCGAACAAAGACATTCCTTCACAGGAAAAATATTTAGACAGGATCCACGAACTCGGTATTGTATTTAATGGCACTACCGGCGATGAAAGAGTGAATTATTTTTTTACACTTGGCAGCAAGCAGGTAAAAGAAGGATTGCAATTTTTAAACAGCGCCATTCGCTATCCGCTTTTTTTACAAGAAGAAATGAAAAAAGAAGATCCTGTTGTAGATGGCGAATTTCAACGCCAGGAAAGTAACCCCGGATTTACATTATTTGATAAATACAACCATAAAATGTGGGGCGATCTGTATTCCAGAAAAAATGCCATCGGTGATCACCAGATAATTTTAACTGCCACATCAGAGAAAATGCGCGCGATAAAAGATAAATATTATTATCCCAATAATTCTCTTCTTATTGTTGGCGGAGCGGTTAAGCACGAAGATATTTTTCAAAAAGCAAAAGAAATATTCAGCGACTGGAAGCCAAGTGATTTTGATCCTTTTCAAAAATGGCCAATACCTGAATT
>DATHPY010000408.1:0-3133 GCA_035483315.1 Puia sp.
AACTATTCCGGCAGTTTCTGTTCTTAATCTCGTTTCTCCTAAAGTAACTCCAACAAAATGATTTTTTTTAGCAAGATCAATCTCGTCTTTTGTAAAATCTCCTTCCGGACCAATTAAAATAATTTGAGAATTTGTTGCGGAGTTTATCGCTTCAGCCAGATCAACTTTTGCATCATCAGCGCAATGCGCAATAAATTTTTGCGCGTGATGTGATCTGGCAATAATTTCTTCAAGCTTTGTTGGTTCTTGCAATTGAGGCAACCAAACCTGTTGCGATTGAAGCATGGCGCTTATTAAAATATTCTGCATTCTGTCAAACCGAAAATGCAATTTTTCAGTTCGTTCACAAATCAATGGAATAATTTCTGTAACACCCAGCTCGGTTGCTTTTTCTAAAAACCATTCAAAGCGGTTTGTATTTTTTAATAAAGAAATGGCGACAGATATTTTTCTTAAACCTTGCGCCTTGTGCCTTGTCTCTTGAATCTTAACAACAGTTTTTTTCTTATGATCATCAGTGATAATACAGGTAAATAAATTCCCTTTCCCATCAGTTAATAATAATTGTTCATTCATCTTCATCCGCAATACCTGGATAATATGCTTTGAATTGTCTTCATCAAGCGTTATCAGCGTATGAGCATCGCCGGTAGTTTGAGTATAAAAAAAAGGGAGTTCATTTATCATCTGCTCTATCCGTGATTTTTTGTGGGTCGATCATTTCAGGCAATACGCCTGTTACGACAATGACATTTTCGTAAATTTTATAAATAACCAAATAGGGAAAATCTTTTATTAAGATACGTCTGAAAGGTTTTCTATAATAAGAATAATAATGTGGGTGTAATTTTATTTTCTTAATTGTCTCTTCGAATTGTTTGTAAAATCTTTCTGCTAAATTATTGGACTTGTCGTTATAATAACCAACTGCTTTTTCAATATCTTGTTTTGCTGCTTCAGTAATTTCAATTTCGAAAGCCATACTTTTTTTTCATTTCGGCATCCAATTCTTCAAAAGAATAAACTTTCATTTTACCTGCCTGGTATTGTGCGTCTCTCTCTAACAAAATATTTAATTGTCCTTCTGAAGGAGCAATTTGCTGATTTTTATTTTTTTGCAGTAATGTGTAAGCAGCATATAAAACCGTGTCATCATTAATATCTTCTATAGTTTGATGAAGCGCTTCTTTTATATTGAGTTTTTCTGCCATAAAATATTTTATTTAAAATTAGGCATTATTTCAAAATCAGAATGGAGTTTCTTCATCATCGCCATCCGGCAGATCATTCATTTTACTTCCGGCTTGTATATATAATTTCGCGCCGCCGCCATCATCATCCTGAACAGGTTTCCAATTTCCTTGTGGCAATCCGCCAAAGCTGGTTCCATCTTCTTCAATAAATTTTTGAATGTGCAATAATGCTTTCAGCTTAATTGTTTCCAGCGAACCGTTACGATGCTTCGCGATGCGCACATGAGTTTCCCCTTTATTATTTTCTCCGTGTTCGTTTGTAGTGATGTCATAATATTCCGGGCGATATAAAAACATAACCATATCCGCATCCTGCTCGATCGCGCCCGACTCACGCAGATCACTAAGCTGAGGCATCTTGCTTCCTTCTTTTCTTTTTTCCACTTCCCTGCTTAATTGCGAAAGTGCAATGATCGGAACTTGTAATTCTTTTGCCAATCCTTTTAAGTCTCTTGATATGCGGCTGATCTCCTGCTCACGATTTGTATTTCTATTTTCACCCGTTCCACTCATCAATTGCAAATAGTCAATGATGATTAATCCAACGTTGTGTTTATTTTTTAACCTTCTGCATTTTGCGCGCAATTCAAAAATATTCAATGCGGCAGTATCATCAATAAAAATTGGCGCCTGCGCTAATCTTTGAATTCCTTTTGCATACAATTGTTTCATTTCATGTTCCTGCAATCTTCCACGTGCAATTTTTTCTAACCATATTTCACTTTCTGCAGATAAAATTCTTTGCACCAGTTGTCCCGCGCTCATTTCTAAACTAAAAAATACAACAGGAGTCGCTTTTGTTGGATGCAACGCCGCATGCCGCGCAAGATTTAACGCAAATGCAGTTTTACCAACAGAAGGTCGGGCAGCAAGAACGATCAGATCTGTCGGTTGCCATCCGTATGTGATATGATCGAGTGATGGAAAACCAGTTGGCACGCCGGTAACATCTTCATTTTTATTTCTAAGATCTTCAATGCGCTGGATAGTTTTTACAAGAACCGTATCAATGCTGTCAAAATTTTTTCGAAGATGATTGTTAGTGATCTCAAACAATTTACTTTCAGCGTCATCGAGCAAATCAAAAACATCGGTGCTGTCTTCGTATGCATCGCCGATAATTTCTCCGCTGACGCGGATCAATTCTCTTTGAATAAATTTTTGCAAAACAATGCGCGAGTGCGCTTCAATATTCGCTGCGGAAACAACAGCGTTGGTAAGTCGTGTTACAAAATATGCGCCGCCAACTTTTTCAAGATTTCCCGAAAATTTTAATTCTTCAGAAACCGTTAAAATATCTATCGGCTGACTTTTTTGCGTCAGCGCCTGCATAGATTTAAAAATAAGCTGATGGCTTTCCACATAAAAATGTTCCGGCTTTAAAATTTCGGCAACAGTATCAAACGCACTTTGCTCAAGCATTATCGCGCCCAAAACTGCTTCTTCCAGATCTTTGGCTTGTGGTGGCAATTTGCCATAAACCATTGTGCTCGGGTCAATAGACCTGCGTCTTTGTTTCCGGTCGGTGAGGTTAGTAATCTCCATCTAAATAAAGTCGTCAAAAGAAATTAAAAAATATTTTTGTTCCGGTCAGTTGTAATTCCATTAAGCATCGTTGCGTCGCACTCTTCAACTGAAATACTCACATCAACATTGGTTCGAGTGCGCTTCATCACAGTTATTTGTATCATTTTCACTTTTCATAATTCATCATTTTTTTATTCTCATTTTTCACAGCTCACTTCTCACGCCTGACGTTTCACATCTCCCGTTTCACGTTCAATAACACAGACGAAATTCCCACATGGTTAAATCGTCAAAAAAAATTTTAACCAGGCTCGGGGTTAGTGTTCAGCTCTGTATTAAGAAAATGTTACGGC
>DATHPY010000409.1:0-5234 GCA_035483315.1 Puia sp.
AAAACTCACAATAAAAATTATCACGTCAATTCCATAACTCACATAACCTGTGCCATACCAAAAACCAACTTCCAGTTCGTAAAGTTGTCCGCATTCCGGGCAATGCTTATACATCTTAAAAGTTTTTTTCAGATTCCAGGGATTATTATTCTCAAACATTTTTCCCCTGCGGCAGCGCGGACATTTCATCGTTAAAAGGCTCCACCAGTAATTCGGTTTATTTTGTGTTGACATTGTTTCTTATAAAATTATTTTTATTATGAACCAAAGTGCATTGCTACTATTAAGCGGCCGTTCCGCCAAATGGCGGACTCTTGTACGATTTGTTCTCTATTCAACGCTAGCGAATTGCAAAAGTAACTATAATCAAAACAAGAATAATAATGTAATTGCATTTCTATAATTACAAAAAAATTCCCGCATTCGCGGGAATGAAGTGCAGCAGTCGGAAAATTTCCTTCATGCCTGCAAAGGCAGGCATCTGTAACATTCAAATAATCATTAACGAAATAAAAAACCCCTCAGATTTTAAAACCTGACAGGTCTTTTAATTATCAATTGTCAACTTTCAATTATTTACACCGCAACCTTCGCCTGTAAATTTTTTCTTTCACCAATTTGCTGGCGCCACATGGCGTAATACAAACCTTTTTCAAAAAGTAAACTTTCATGCGTGCCTGTTTCAACCACTTCACCTTTTTCTAAAACATAAATTCTGTCGGCATGCATAATGGTCGACAAACGATGCGCAATAAGAACTGTTATTTGATTTCCCTTTGAAGACACTTCACGAATTGTTGCGGTAATTTCTTCTTCTGTAATAGAATCCAATGCGGATGTTGCTTCATCAAAAATTAATAAATATGGATTTCGCAACAGCGCTCTCGCAATTGCGATGCGTTGTTTTTCACCACCACTCAGTTTCAATCCGCCTTCACCGATCACTGTTTCAATTCCTTTTTCGGCACGTTGCAATAACCCGGTGCAGCTTGCTTTTTTCAACGCGAGTTGTACATCTTCTTCAGTTGCTTTTGGATTTACGAACAAAAGATTTTCTTTTATCGTGCCCGCAAATAATTGTGTGTCCTGCGTTACAAAACCGATCTGGCTGCGGAGTTCATCAAAATCAATATCGCTGCCATCAATGCCATCATAAAAAATTTTTCCCTGTTGCGGACGGTATAATCCAACCAACAATTTTACCAATGTACTTTTACCGGAACCGCTTGGTCCCACAAATGCGATGGTCTCGCCTTTATTCACATCAAAAGAAATATCATCGAGCGCTTTGAATTGCGCTGTTTGATGTTTGAAAGAAACGTTTTGAAATTCCAATTCTTCAATAATGCCAATATGTTTCGGCAGCGCAGGTTTTGGCTCCACGCTTTTTTGCATTACGTTATGAAAATTATTAAGCGATGCTTCCGCTTCGCGATAGGAGATGATGATGTTTCCAATTTCCTGCATCGGCCCGAAAATAAAAAAGCCATAAAACATCAACGATAAATATTGTCCCGGCGAAACTGATCCTTTAAAAATAAGTAACAACAAAGTGAGTGTGATCAGCTGCTGTAAAAAATTCACCATCGTTCCCTGTATAAAACTTAGCGAGCGAATGCTTTTTACTTTGCGCAGTTCAAGCCCTAAAATTTTATAGGTGTTATTATTCAGTCTTTCAACTTCCTGGTTTGTTAAACCAAGACTTTTTACAATTTCAATATTGCGCAAACTTTCCGTAGTGCTGCCTGCAAGGCTGGTAGTTTCTTTTACAATATTTTTTTGAATGAGTTTTATTCTTTTGCTCAACAAACTTGTTACTGTTGCTATCAGAATAATTCCACCTGTGTAAACTGGCATAATGACCCAATGCAAACGGAATGCATATATGGAAACGAAAACGATGCTTACAATAATTCCAAAAAAAACATTCACAAAATTGCTGATAAATTTTTCTGAGTCGTCGCGCACTTTGGTGAGAATAGATAATGTTTCGCCACTGCGCTGATCTTCAAATTCCTGGTAAGGAAGGCGCATGGAATGTTTCAACCCGTCAGTAAAAATAGTTGCGCCGAATTTTTGAATAATGACATTGGTTGTATAATCCTGGAAAGCTTTCGCGATCCGACTTACCATTGCTGTTCCTATTAAAAGCAGCAAAAAATAAACCGCGCCTTTAAATAAAGCATTGCCGAAAAGATATTCACTTAACGTGCGTTGTGTGTATTTGTCCGGGAGTGTGTGTGGATGCGTAACAAAAAGATCAAGAATATTTCCGGCAATTGCTGGTGAGAAAAGTGAGAACACCTGGTTAATTGCAGCAAGTGCAAGCGCAAGTACCACCAGCCAGCGATAAGGTTTTATGTAATGAAGCAGTATTTTCATAATAGTTAGTTATAACAATAAAATTGATTGAATGTTTGAACATTGCAATTACCGTACAATTTCGCAAAAAATGACAAGATTGCAGAGGAAAATTGAAAAGCAAAATGATTGGAATTCAAAAACTCAGATCCATTTATTTTTATACGCCAGATTCATCACTTGTGTATTGCTGTTGACGTGCAGCTTTTCGTAAATATTGGCGATATGTTTTCGCACGGTGTAAATGCTGATGAATAATGTGTCGGCAATTTGTTTTGGACTATATCCTTTAATGGTGTGTTGTAAAATTTCTTTTTCTCTTTCAGATAATAAACTATCGAGCGAAGATTCGCTGCTATCTGATCTTACTGATGTTACTGAAGCTTTGCTGAGAATATCTAACGCTTTGCGTGCGATGGATGGACTCATTGGCGCGCCGCCTTGCTCGAGAGAATTTGTAATTGCGTTGCGCAACGAAATGGCATTATCATCTTTTAATAAATAACCATTCGCGCCGGCTTTGATGGCTTCAAAAATTCTTTCATCATCATCAAAAACAGTAAGAACAATAAAATGTAAAGAAGGATATAATGTCTTTGCAATTTGAATAAGTTGAATGCCGCTCATATTCGGCATTTGCAGGTCAACAAATAAAACCTGCGGCATTTTTTCGGGAGATAATTCTTTTAATTCTTCCAAACATGTATTTCCATTTGGTGCAATGAAAACAATTTCCAGATCGTCAAAGTTTTGAATTTTGCGCGCAAACGTATTCCGGTTCACCATATTATCGTCTACAAAAGCAACTTTTACAGGCATATTGATTTTTGATAAATAAAGTTCAGTTATTAATTAAGAGAAAACAATACTTATTTCTTAGTATTTTATTTTTATTTTCTCTCACAGATTACACGGATTTGCACAGATAGATTTATGTAAGACGCATCACTAAATCTGTGCACATCTGTGTAATCTGTGAGAGGATTTCTTCTTTTCATTTTCCTGCTATCAACACTTTGATTCCGGTTGGAATATTTTTTTCAAATGAAATTTTAAAACCGGATTCTGCTGCGCGTGTTTTCATATTTATTAAACCGTTCCCTGCATTTTGAACCCTTTCGGGATCAAATCCTTTTCCATTGTCATCAATAGAAATGCTTGTCAGTTCATCATTGCTAAAAATATTTATCACTATTTTATTACAGTTGCTGTGGCGGAGCGCATTTTGCAATGCCTCCTGAACAATTCTGAAAATATGCAAAGCCTGAACAGGCGATAATTTTTTTTCTTTACTGATGTTTTCTTCAATACTGATCTGTATTTGCGGATAAGCAGGTTGAATTTTTTGCGTATGCGTTTTTATCCTGTCGCTGATGCCTGTTAATGTTATTGATTCCTTATTGAATGCCCAGATGGTGTCGCGCAAAGAAGTGATGATTTCTGTTGCATTGCTTTTTAAATTACTAACCGATGAAACATCACTGACTAATTTTTTACTTTCTATTTCATCAATGCCTGCGCTTATTGCAGAAGCATACGCGCCAATATTATCGTGCAGATCTGCAGCAATTCTTTTTCGTTCTTTTTCTTCCGCATCTTTTAATGCGATGAGTTGTTTTCGTTTGGCATATCGAAATTGTAAATAAGTTGCAGTTATAATTAGTACCACAAAAAATACGGCGACAACATTCCAAATATCTTTATGTAATAATTCTAATTTTTGTTTTGCAATGTCCGCTTCTTTATTACTCAGTTGATATTTTGTTTCTAATTGTGCGAGGTCTTCCACTTTTGTTTTTGCGTAAAGCGAATCCTGGATATGAATAAATTTGCGAAGCATGGAATCTGCCATCACATAATTCCCAACTTTTTCATAATTAGCCGCGAACGACCTGTAAAATTCGGTGAGTTGTCCGCTGTGAGACTTACTAAGATATTCTTCTTCCTGCTTTTGATAAACGATTGCTTCGGTAAAATTTTTTTGGTCCTCATAAAAATCTGCGAGCGAACCAAGCCCGTCTATTATGGATGCCGCGTTGCCAATTTGTTTATAAAGCAATAAACCTTTTTGCAACATTTTTTCTGCTTCTGCTTTTTTGTGTTGAAGATTATAAATATCTGCCTGTGTTGCATAACAGTCTGCAAAAACTTTGATGCTTTGTGTTTGCTGAGCAACTATAAATGCTTTGTCAAGAAAAAATTGTGCAGAGTCAATATTATTATTTTTGATGCCGAAAGAATTACTGTCAATTCCGTAATATAAATAAGAAAGATTAGTTAGCACCTGCGGAAAATCGTTGAAAACAGCGCTGCCCTCCATTAAATGATAAGCCTGCATCCACCATTTTTTGGTATTAATAAAATCGGATGAGAAATTAAAATAAGCGCTGCCAATGGCATTCGACGCAAATATTTGCGCGGAGAGATCATTATATTTTGCGCCGCTTTCCAATAGTTTATACGACTGCGCAAAAGTTTCATCAAATTTTCTGAGCTTGGTAAGACAAGTAATTTTTAATCCCCAAAGCTGGTGATAAATGTTGTACGAACTGCTTATATCAGTTACTTGTTTTAAATTGGTTTCGCAAATCTGCAAAGCGCTGTCGGCTTTGCCTTCATATATATAACATTTGCCAATGAAAAATTCTGATAATAGTCTGTCGGAGAAATTATTTTTTAAAATACTTATTTGTTTTGCTTGTTGCGCATACAACATAAAACTGTCTGATGATAATGATGAACCTTGTTTGCATAATTCAAAAAGAACTGAGAGTTTATTTTGTTGAGCAGAATATAAATTTTTCCTGAGATCATTGATAATTGAAGTTTGCGACCATAATGTTGTTAATGAAAAAAACCAGAAGGTTATGGCA
>DATHPY010000410.1:0-4965 GCA_035483315.1 Puia sp.
TACAAAATGCTATTTAAAATTCTTCCGGTATTTTTGCGCAAATTATTTTAATTGAGTCTTACTATACAAACTGATAGTCTTGTAAAAAAGTACAGCGACCGCACCGTTGTTAACCATGTTTCTGTAAATCTTAAACAAGGAGAGATTGTTGGCTTGCTCGGACCAAACGGCGCGGGAAAAACAACTACCTTTTATATGGTAGTTGGTTTGATAAAACCCGACGAAGGCAATGTTTTTTTGGGTGAAACTAGTATCACCAAATTACCGATGTATAAAAGAGCGCAAATGGGAATTGCATATCTGCCGCAGGAAGCATCCGTTTTCAGAAAGCTGAGTGTAGAAGATAATGTGAAAGCAATTTTGGAAATGACAAAGCTTACTAAAAGCGAACAGAAAGATAAACTCGAATCGTTGCTGGAAGAATTTGGTTTGAACCGGGTAAGAAAAAATAATGGCGATTCATTAAGCGGCGGCGAAAGACGCCGAACGGAGATTGCGCGCGCACTTGCTGTTGATCCAAAATTTATTTTGCTTGATGAACCTTTTGCCGGCGTTGATCCAATCGCGGTGGAAGATATTCAGGCCATTGTAGCAAAATTAAAATATAAGAACATCGGCATTTTAATTACCGATCATAATGTGAACGAGACACTTTCCATTTGTGATCGCGCATATTTATTAATAGAAGGAAAAATTTTTAAACACGGCACCGCCGAAGAATTGGCGAACGATGAACATGTACGCCGTTTGTATCTCGGGAAAAACTTTGAACTCAAACGCAAAGATTACCTTCATGATGAAGCGAGAAACGAAAGTACATCGAATGTTGAATAAATAACTATATGCTTATGATCCTATGTGGTAAAAAAATTAACACATAGGCGCTGTAGGATCATAGAAAAATTTTAGACAGTCCTTACATCAAAATAAAATTCTTAACATGTAATATGAGCATTGATATTACCGCAATAAAAAAATTGCCTGTAGAACAAAAGCTGAAGATCATTGATGAACTTTGGGAAAGTATTGATGATAACAAGCTTGATACACTTTCTCAAAAAGAAGAAATGAATTTGCTCGAAGAAAGGATGGAATTATATGAAAAGGGCAAAATGAAATTCTCGCCATGGAATGAAGTGAAAGAAAGACTCAATGAAAAATTCGGCGGGAAATAAATTGTCAATGGCAAATTTCGATATTCAATTAGCTAACCAGGCAGAAAAAGACATTGAAGAGATTTGCGAATGTTACGAACAAAAGAAAAAAGGTCTCTCATCCTATTTTATACATCATTTCGAACACGGTCTTCAAAGAATTACTAACAATCCCAGCTCTTTTACATTTGTATTTAAAAATAAACAACTGAGAAAATTTCACATAAGAAAGTCTCCCTACAAAGTCTATTTTCTAATTAACAAAAACAGCATTGAAATTTTAGCAATTATTCATTCGGGAAGATCAAAACGCTTTATCAAAAAGAGGCTTTCGTAGTTCACAATAAAACAAAAACACTTTTAATTATGCTGTTGCACATCGCCGAATAGAATTTCTACCGTACAAGAGTGCGACGCAACGATGCTTAATAGTAGCAATGCACCCTGGTTCATAATAATGATTATTGAATTGTTAGTTTGCCGATTTCTCTTCTTTATGTGCCGATGATTCCTTATTTTGCTATAGATGAAATTATTGAGTCCCGCAATATCACGATTGGCCAGGTTACGCCATTGGCAAATTGAACATTGGTTGCAAAATCCTGTTGCTGTGCAGCGCGAGGTTTTGCAGCATCTTGTCACAAGCGCACAATACACGGAATTTGGACGCAAATACAATTTTTCAAAAATTTTTTCTATCCGGGAATTTAAAAAGGCAGTTCCGATCCATGAGTACGATGATTTAAAACCATATATCCACCGCATCATGAACGGCGAGCAAAATCTTTTGTGGAATACGCCGGTGAATTGGTTCGCGAAAAGCAGCGGCACTACGAGCGACAAGAGTAAATTTATTCCGGTGAGTGATGAAAGCCTGGAAGATTGTCACTACAAAGGCGCGAAGGATGTGCTGACGATGTATTACAATTTTAATCCGGATTCTGATCTGCTAACTGGCAAAGGTTTGGTGATTGGCGGAAGCCATAATATAAATCAGTTAAATGCAGAAGCACACTACGGCGATCTGAGTGCATTATTATTGCAAAATTCTCCGTTTTGGGCAACGTGGCTCCGTACGCCCGAATTAAATATTGCATTACTCGACGAATGGGAAAATAAAATTGAGAAGTTAGCGCTGAGCACCATTAATGAAAATGTGACTTCTATTTCCGGCGTTCCTACATGGACGATGGTCTTAATAAAACGCATTCTGGATATAACCGGCAAAAATTATTTGTGCGATGTTTGGCCGTCGTTGGAATTATATATTCACGGCGGAGTTTCGTTTGTGCCTTACCGTGAGCAATTTGAAAAATTAATTGGTGCGCCGATAAATTATCTCGACATGTATAATGCGAGCGAAGGTTTTTTTGCTGCGCAGGCAAGACCGGATGATGATGGCATGTTATTATATCTGGATCACGGCATTTTTATGGAGTTTATGCCGATCGAAGAATATGGAAAAAAAGAACCGGAAACTATCGGATTGAAAGATGTAGAAATTGGCCAGCAGTACGCACTTGTTATTAATACTAATGGCGGTTTATGGAGATACCTGATCGGTGATACCATTCAATTTACATCACGCGATCCTTATAGAATTAAAGTGACCGGAAGATTGAAACATTATATGAATGCTTTTGGCGAAGAAGTGATCGTTGATAATACGGATAAAGCAATTGCTATTGCGAGTGAAAAAACAAATTCAATAGTTAATGATTACACGGCTGCGCCGGTTTATTTTAGCGAGAATAATAATGGCGCTCACGAATGGCTGATCGAATTTGAAAAAGAGCCGGAAAGTATAGATCATTTTATTTATGAACTGGATAGCGCCTTAAAAAATATTAACAGCGATTACGAAGCAAAGCGTCATAAAGATATTGCACTCCGCAAACCGATCGTGAGAAAATTACCTAAAGGTTTGTTCAGAGAATGGCTTCGCAGCAAAGGCAAGCTGGGCGGGCAACACAAGGTTCCGCGTTTAGCCAACGACAGAAAATATATTGATGAAATAAATTCTTTCTGCATTAACATCACTGCATAGAAGTTTGCCACAGAGAGCACGGAAACACGGAGAGCTGTATTTGTTGTTTCCGTGTCCTCTGTGGCAAAAGTATTTAACTCAAATCTCTTCTTAAAAAATATATTGCAATTACAAGACTTACTAACGTTGATGTATAAAACAAATACAGGTAAGGAACATCAATAAAATTGTAAAAAATAACGAGTGAAATTTTCATTGTTGCCAGCGGTACATTATTAAACTGAATTTTTTTTCTGAATGAATAATAAAATAAACTGAAACCAGCCGGAATAATAAAGGTCAATGCAATGAGTAAATAATGAAGAACATTTATTTTTTCGGGAATAAAAAAACGTGCAAAACCAAGACCTGCTGTAAATACTTCAGGAGTATCTTTCCAAACTATTTTTGAAAAATTAATATAATTGGATGGCAGTTTAATTAATTCAGTAAATGGTTTCCATCCAAATGGGATAATAAAAAATCCCAGCGCGATAATAACGCCAATTGATACAAATAAAAATGCCTGCTTATTTTTATTACATAACAAAAGGTAAATAATGAAAGCAGGAACAAATCCTATTGCTGAATAACGGCTCAGCATACATAAGCAAATGGTAATGCTTATCAAAAAAATATTTTCAGTCATTAAAGCAATGGCAAGAAGTACATAAAATAAAACGATCACTCCTTCTTCCGTAAGACTGATAAATCCATGAATGTCATCCTGCCAAAACAACCAATACAAAACTGCAAGCGAGGTTATTAAAATGAGAAAAGAAAAGGTTCCGTTCTTCTTAAATTGAAATGCATTTATTAAAGTGATAAATACAATAAATAATGCAGTGACTGTTATCCATCGTACATCAAAATTAAACGCAACTGCGGGTGAGAATGGTAACCACATGAACGGTAAATAAATTGGTTTACTTCCATCCCAAATGCCAGGAATTTTATCGTACACATGTTTCCATTGTCCATCCAAAAATCTTTCATTCATAGTTTTTATAACAGGAAGCATGTCTGCATTCCTATAATCAATAGGATTTTCAGCGAATAAATTTCTCGCTTCATGAAAAAGAAAAAAAGCAACTGCAGTAATCAATAATATTTTAAAGAAAAATTCAGCATCATATTTTCGTTTATTGGTAGAAATATTTTTTTCGTACTGCGGAAAAAATAAGATCAGTACTCCAATACTCATTTCTGCAATAAAATATAAGATCGAAAAAAAAGTGGCCGCATTTGCAATCAGCAAAAAATAAGTCGCACACAAAGTTTCAATGATGCAGGCTGCAACAAATACCAGCTTTAAATATTTTTTACTGAACATACTTTTTAATATTTCTCACAGCTAGCACGGATTACACAGATACGCGAACAAAAAAATCTGTGAAAATCCGTGTAATCTGTGAGATACCTTTATCAAATAAATATATTTATTAAAAAGCAAAGATTGAATTTCTATATTTGTCAAACTGCTTTATTAATTTTTGGCTATGGCGATATTCGACAAACTCAGACAATTTAAATTCATTCATTGGATATATAATTTGTTTCATTACAAAATGCTTTTGCATAATAAGGCGGCGTACAAAAAATATAATATTCACAAACCACTTGTTGCTTCTATTTCCAGTAAAGATTTTCCGGATAAAAAATCGCAGGCATGGTTAGACAAAGGAAATTCTAAAGATCTTGTTGTTAAAAAAGAAAAGTTCAATTCATTTTCTACAGATGTTCAACAGCAATTATTATCATGGTCAGATGATGGTTATATTATTT
>DATHPY010000411.1:0-2061 GCA_035483315.1 Puia sp.
ATTTGAAAATTTGAAAATTTGAAAATGAATGTTGCTTTTCATTTTTACTTTTTAATTTTTACTTTGTTCAAAGGTCTTCAATATTGTATTCTTTAAGTTTACGATAAAGCGTTCTTTCACTAATACCAAGATCGGACGCTGCATCTTTGCGTTTGCTTTTATGTTTTTTCAATGCTTTTATTATGAGTTCTTTTTCTTTATCCATAATATTCAGCGATTCTTCTATTTCTTCATGCTCCTGGATCGACGAGTGATTTTGCAACACTACTGGTTGCGAATTCGAAATCGCTGGTTGAAGCACGGAAGACTGAAATATTTCCTGCGGTTGCAATTCCTTTAATTCATTGGCATAAGGCGAATGTTGTAAAGAAGACGTGACAGAAGGATTTTTCAAAATTTCAACAAACATTTTTTTCAATTCAGTTACATCTTTTTTCATGTCAAAAAAAAGTTTGTACAATATCTCACGCTCGTTTGCAAATTCATTACCGTTTTGCGAAGTTCCATTTTTTGATACGATCATCGGCAACCGGTTTATATTTCCTGCAGGAATAAATCTACTTAACTCTGCGGCGGTAACATTTTTATCCTGCGATAAAACTGAAATCTGCTCTGCAATATTCTTCAATTCACGAACATTGCCCGGCCACGAATAGTTAATTAACAGATTTTTCGCCTCATCATCTAATTGCACCGGAGCGGATTTATAACGTTCTGCAAAATCAACAGCAAACTTTCTGAATAAAATAGAAATATCTTCTTTCCTGTCGCGAAGAGCAGGAACACGAATTGGAACGGTGCTCAAACGATAATATAAATCTTCCCTGAACCTTCCACGATCGGTTAACTCGAGCAAATCCTTATTGGTAGCGGTTATTACGCGCACATCTGTTTTTTGAACTTTGGATGAACCGACACGGATAAATTCGCCGGCTTCCAAAACACGCAATAATCTTGCTTGTGTTCCCAGTGGAAGTTCGCCAACTTCATCCAAAAAAATTGTTCCGCCATTAACTGTTTCAAAATAACCTTTGCGTGAATCAACCGCTCCCGTGAAAGAACCTTTTTCATGACCGAATAATTCGGAGTCAATTGTTCCCTCAGGAATAGCGCCACAATTCACCGCAATAAAAGGGTTATGTTTCCTCGATGATAATGAATGAATGATCTGTGAAAATGCTTCTTTACCAACACCACTTTCGCCAATGATCAGCACAGCGAGATCGGTATTAGCAACCTGCGATGCAACTTGTAACGCATAATTTAATTCGGGCGAGTTGCCTATAATTCCAAAACGATTTTTTATTGATTGAATCTCCATGCTAAAATCCTATTTGCTTTAAAACAACAACAACCATTACTTGGTTCAATTAATTTGAAATTGCAGAAATTACTTTTCCAATTAAGGTCGCACCGGTGCACTCATCTATTTTTACCAAAACATAATCTCCTTTAGTAAAATTATTACCTGCTTTGGGAAATATCACCACCTTATTTTGTGAACTGCGTCCCATCCAATCTTCATCACTTTTTTTTGAATTTCCTTCTATCAATACTTCAAATATTTTACCAATATCCTTTTTATTACTTTGCAACGAAAGTTGATTTTGCAGTTTCACTACTTCACTTAATCTTTTTCTTTTGATTTCTTCCGGCACATCATCTTTATAACGTTTTGCTGCTAACGTTCCGGGGCGTTCGCTATAAAAAAACATGTAGCTCATATCGTACTGCGCAAATTCCATCAGTGATAAAGTATCGATGTGATCTTCTTCATTCTCCGTGCAAAAACCGGTAATAATATCTGAACTAATTCCGCAACCCGGTATTATTTCACGAATGCGTTTTATTTTAGAAATATACCATTCACGCGTATAAGTTCGATTCATCAATTGCAAAATTCTTGTTGATCCGCTTTGAACCGGCAAATGAATGTAGTCACAGATGTTTTTATATTTTGAAATCATGTGCAACACTTCATCGGTAATATCTTTTGGATGGGAAGTAGAAAATCTTACGCGCAACAATGGATTGATAAGCGCAACTTTTTCTAATAATTTT
>DATHPY010000412.1:0-3523 GCA_035483315.1 Puia sp.
AATAATCACATAGTGAAAAGCATCGTTGGACAATTGAATATTAATTTAATTAATAATGATTGCTTCGATTATACTCTGCAAATGCGCCTTCCCTTCGTAAAAAAGCGAGAAATTGTCAAATGGATGGGTATTCAGCAAATAATTGCAGTTAAAGGAACAGGAACTGTTTGTATCCGAGTTTTAGAAATACCCAAAACTGCAATTATAAATAATTTTTGCTCTGGTGTCAGGTACGAAACTATCGAATCAAGAGATTTAATTGAAGGGGATTTTATCGCCACAGAAAATGCACATCAGATTATTGAGATCATGAGCGTTCGCGGGAAGGTTTTATTAATGTCGTTATCAGTAAAGGACAGGGAAGCTCCCATTTTTTGGAGCTTCGATAAAGATTCAAAATCTTTCTTGGCTGAGTCATCCACATTACTAATGTCGCGCCTAACGAATATTTTTAATTTTGCCAAACTTAGTCAGCAAAAAATCCCCTCAATATTATATGACGTTATTTTTTCCAAGGGCGATCGCTATTTAAAAATTAAAGCAATTCATCAAATGTTATCCGAAAAAAATGAAATGGCTTTTAATCATATTCAGGAATCTATTGACTCTACGGATATTGGTTTGTCTCAAAATGCTCAGAGTCTCTTAAATAAACTGACAGGCTCCTTCCAAAAAATGTCCTAAAACTATTATTTCAAAAATATGCCGCAAGAGATTTTAGTCTCCAAAGACAATAAGTCTATCGAACTCAAAGAATTCATAGAATTGGTTAAGTGCAATAATTATGATTTTGCGAATTACGATGATTTGGTTGACTCAGCTAAATATTTAAATCAGTTAAACAACAATAAAAGCTTTTTGCTTGACCTTATGTGTGAGGAATTGATGGGAACATCTTTTCAAAAAAATAATTTTTACGGTCCTCAGGTTTTTATTCTGCACAGTAACGAAAAATATTTTTTACGCGCAGTTGTCTGGAACCCGATTTCGGCGGCTGAGCGAACGATCGCAGGTTTTCGATACGATATTTGCCATGACCATAATTTTGATATTTTGACAATCGGATATTTTGGTCCCGGCTACGAATCGAGAGGGTATTCATATGATTTTAAAAAAATTACAGGATTAATAGATGAAGAGGTTGATATGAAATCGGAAGGCACAATTCAACTTTCGGAGGGTAAGATTTTCTTATATCGTGCAAAAAAAGATATACACATGCAAATGCCGCCTTCATCGCTTTCTGTTTCTATAAATTTAATCCCCAATAATAGTAAAATATCCAGCCCACAATTTGAATTCAATGAATCGACACATAAAATCTCCCGATATCTCCAAATTTCTGGAAATGAATTAATAGTTAGAATGGCCGGAGTTACAGCTAACATTGAATTGGCTGATATCCTTTATTCGATTTTTAAAAAGACAAATAGTCCACACATTAAAGCATACGCTGGGATTTCTTTAATTCAAATATCCAATTCGATGCGAACAGAGATTTATGAATCACTTCAGCATGATAAACTCGCTTTGGACTTATTTGTAAAAGAATCTGAAGGAGTTTTTAACGGCATTGGCAATTAAACGTTATTTCCAAATAATAACTATCGAGCATTGAGTATGGATGAAAATGAAAGTGAAGATTGGAAAATATCCTTCTGCATTTATTCTAAAAGTTTTTGATTGATACAAAAAACTCATCAACGTTACCAACATAAGTCTGCAGAAAAGATGATCTTGAAATTACCAGGTTTGAAAATCTGATTTCACTTTGAAATTGTCTTTCGATCATTCAAAGGTCTTTTGATTCATAATTGTCAAACAATTTGATCTTTGATTTTAAAATTGATCAGCGGAGCATTTACTATAAAAGAAAAAACATGGGATATGCCAACAAACACCTTTAAGTCAATAATCGCAGAAATCAGGAATGTAAACGCCGGGAATTTTATACCAGAGAATGTAAAATTCAATGTTGAGGTTCCAGTATTCCAAATAATTACAATTCCGGGCCATTAACAGCTTTTGAAGAAATCACTTTGGCTGCAAGCGGATTCCAGATTATGCCATTTCTATAAAAGGAACCTATCTACGAATATCCATTACCGTTATATTAAGTTCTTACCTAAATATAAACTCTTACATTAACTTTAATTTACAATTATTTCTATTATAAAAATCATTTGAAAAAAAATACGTTTAAAATACATATGGCATACCGTGAAAAGACGGTACTTTGTTAACAGAGATATTTTTCTTGCGGAAGTTTTTTACATTTTACTTTTTATTGTTAACTTGAAAAGAGTATAACTGATTGCTAATGGACTGATTTTCCGGTCTCTCATAAACTTTATATATGAAAGCTGCTATCTTCATATCAATTTTGATTATTTCTTCATTTCTGATTTGCAGTTGCAAAAAAAGCAGTAGCGCGATTGCTTATTACTGGACGGTCAACGACACTACGTTTCAGCCAACAAATATGCTTTACTATGCTTATGGGTTTAACGCGAATGATGCGAATTCGAACCTTCTAAATATTAGTTTTTTGAATGATTCTGCGCCTGCCGGGAAATATGTGGTTTATCCTGATACGGCGATAAATAAAAGCACAAATCATGTATTATCCTGTATCGTTGACGTATTTACGCAAAACGGTTCACATTTTTACATCTCCACTGGCAAGCCGGGAGATTCAGTAACGATCGGTTATGAAAATGGAAAAATGAAGGCAGCCTTAAAAAACATTTCGCTTATAGATTCTTCCAACAGCATAGTTACTGTTTCGGCAAACCTATATTCCCAACAGTAGTATGCATTCAGAAATGATATTCATTGTCTCCAAATAATGAAAAGAACTGAATTTAAAAACGATAGTTTTTTCTTAATTGTTGCCAGCGTTGTCATTCCTGCTTTTTTTTTCAGTCCGGCGGGTGCCCAAAATAATAACGCTCCTAAAAATTTCAGCAAATACTCAACTCCTGATCATTTCCGTCTCGACACCGTTTATCCAAAAGAAAGATATTTTTTGAAAAACGGCAGGAAAGTTTTCTTTGATGGTCTTTCTCAAAAAAAAGAGCGAACCAATTCACTTGATCCCCAAAACCCCCAGGGACAGCATAAAATTTCCAAAGTTCTTGGCACAATTTCATTGACCCTGACTGTCGTCAATACAACCTGTGGATATAACAGAGGATCGATCATCGCAACGCCATCCGGAGGTACTCCGCCATATACGTTCACCCTTGGAAATTATTTGCCAGTCAATGTCGGTTTCTTTACTGATCTTTTTGCAGGAACCTATCCCCTTATTGTTACCGATGCAGGGGGAGACACAACCATTGAAAATATAACGATCTCAAACGATCTGCCACCGCCTGCCGTGGCAGTGGTCACCTGGACGGAACCCAGTTTCTGCGACTCGGCAAATGGATCCATTACTTATGCCGCCAGCGGAGGAACTCCCCCTTACACATATAGCCTCGATGATATTAATTTTCAAAGTTCCCCGACATTTTCAAAT
>DATHPY010000413.1:0-2060 GCA_035483315.1 Puia sp.
GGCCAAAATTTTAGATCTACTTTCACATCGTTTATTACAAGTGATTTGTTCAAAGCGTGGTTATCATTAACGTAACTTAGCAAATTCTCTTTGCTACTGTTTTTTGACCTACAAGAACTAAATTGAATCAAAAGCAAAACGTAAATAACGTTGAAATATGTTTTCATTTTTTTCCGGAACTATTTTGCGGGCGTGGCATATTCCTTGTTCAATTCTTCAACGATAACATCAGTAATATCAATAGCCGGATCTGCATAGGCTATATTGCCATTTGATGCTATTAAAACCATTTTGAATTTATGTTTCTTACCAAATCTTTCGAGATATGCATTGACAGTAGAAAAAACTTGATGATTCAATCGTGCCTCCTCCTGACCTGCATTCTCTTTTATAGCAGATTGGTAGTCATTGAGCTCCTTTTGTTTTGTCTGAATTAGTTCTCGCGACAGTTCCTTTTCCTTTTCGGTTGAGAAAGAAAGATTCTTAGAATATTTTGCTATCGCATCCTTAACTTCCTTTGTTAATGAATCTATATTGGTTTGCCATACACTCCGTTTCTTTTCAAATTCCGCCCTCGCATCCATCATTCCCTTGTAGCCATTTAAAAGTTTTTCCGAATCAACATAAACAATGGTGTTGCGAGCTGTACTAAATGACTGAAACAAAACAAATAAAATAACAGAAACTACCAAAACTGCGAAAATGGTTACTCTAGAAATCTTCATACGACCGATAAGTTTTGAATTGGTTATTTTAGTTTATAAATAATCTCCTAAATCATTTGCCATCAAAATTCACTTTAACGAAAAATAAATTAAAAACTGTTGTTTCTCGCAAGTCGAACTACAAATGAATTATTTTTTAATTACGAATCAAAGTAAAATGTTTAACCAATACTAACCTATAGGCATAAACGACTTTTTATTTCTTCTAAGGGTTTTTACTTAATCGTTTTTATGATCGCAAAAAATTGTGCATTTCAGATTTAATCAAAATATTTATCAAGATAAACAATGCAATTTGTTAGTAGTTACTTACGTTAAATTTTAATGCGACAGCTAATTCGATAAAATTGGCGCAATACTTATTGGGATTGACTTATAGAGGACACATTAGTGGTAATTAATTAGACTTTTTTTGTTCTTTATGCTAGTAAATTAAACTGCAACACTTTGAAGTTTATTTTTTATTTTTTATGAATCGAAATTTATTCTTTGAGATAAATTAAATATGTCAAATATTTTTTTAAATTTTTTTCAACACCGTATTTTCCGAAACATATTTTTTTTCTGAAGAACACTAATAATCAAAAATTATTGACCTATATCAAGTAATATTTATTGGCTAGTGGATAATTTAATGAAGTCAGATTACAGGTCTATCATTATCAAAAGAAAACAAATACTTAAAGCACCTTTCATCAGAAAACGACAAATAGTCCTTTAGATTTGTTATCTACTGTCATTCAGAAATTTATTTTTGGGCGGTTTTCCGTTAAAATTTCCGAATATTTTTGTCGCATGCCCTACCCTTTCTTCCCGATATGTTTTCGAATAACAGGTTCGGCGATTTTTTCCATGATCAAGTAGCCGGCTTTATTGGGGTGCACGCCTTCTTCGGAGTATTCGGGTTTCATTCCTTTTTCGGCGCTGACCTGGGCGGAATAATAATCCAGATAGGTGACGTGGTTTTTTGACGCTACTGAGGGCGGCACGGAACCCGGTATCACCTTTATTTTATTGGACTGAGCCTGTTCCGCCATCGACACGATATTTTCTTCAATGATCTCGAGCGTGGAAGGACCGGTACGCCCGCGATGTCGTTGGTGCCGCATTCTATCACGACGGCCCGGGGATGGAGGGCGATCGAGTCCTGCCGGAACCTGAGCAGCATCTGCGGCGGGGTCTGGCCACTGATGCCGCGGTCCACGAACGCGTTGTCTGCGAAAAACTCCGGCGACGATCTTATCCACGAGTCCGTGATCGAATTGCCAAAAAAAACGGCCCGGATCTTTTGTCTTTCAGCGTTTCATTGGCGTCGCGGTTTCTTTTTCGAATCAT
>DATHPY010000414.1:0-3487 GCA_035483315.1 Puia sp.
TTGGTGCCGGGCTACAACACCATTGGTTTTGCTGCGCCATTAATTGTGTTGCTGTTAAGATTATTGCAAGGACTTGCTCTCGGCGGAGAATACGGTGGCGCCGCCACTTATGTCGCAGAACATTCGCCAAAAAACCGGAGAGGATATTTTACGTCATGGATTCAAACAACAGCAACATTGGGTTTATTTGTTTCACTCGGAGTTATTTTATTAACGCGCCATTTATTAGATAACGACCAGGCGAAATCTATTACAAAATTTAACGATTGGGGATGGCGCATTCCGTTTTTGATATCCATTGTGCTTGTAATTATTTCTGTTTACATCAGGCTTAAAATGAAAGAGTCGCCGATGTTTGAAAAAATAAAAGCAGAAGGAAAAATTTCTGTTAATCCGTTGAAAGAAAGTTTCGTTCACAAAGCAAATTTAAAAATGGTCTTGCTTGCATTGTTTGGCGCAACAATGGGACAAGGTGTGATCTGGTACACCGGGCAATTTTACGCGCAATCCTTTATTGAAAATGTTTGTAAAATAGATTTTGATCAATCAAGAACAATTCTCATCTGGGCGATCTTATTTGCCACTCCGTTTTTTGTGGTTTTCGGAGGATGGAGCGATAAGATCGGAAGAAAATGGATAATTATTGCCGGAATGCTTCTTGCAGTGACAACCTATCATTTTTTGTTTGAACAATTACTAAACATTTCAGACACAAAAAATAAAACTGAGTTGACAGAAAAAAAAGAATTAAAAACAACGCTGGCATTTATTACTAATTCCAAAAATGCATTGAGAACAACTGTTACAAGATCTTATTTTGATGATGGAATGATCGTGGCAGAAACAAAAAAAGATACGTTGTATGATGACCCTGCAAAAAAAACAATCAAACCGGAAACACAAATTTCAAAATCTCTTAGTGGTACAGATTATTGGAAAATGGTGCTGATCGTTTTTGTTATGATCGTTTATGTAACGATGGTGTACGGACCGATCGCCGCGTTTTTGGTTGAATTGTTTCCAACGAAAATTCGGTACACGTCAATGTCATTGCCCTATCATATCGGCAACGGAGTTTTCGGCGGGTTGACTCCTTTTTTTGCAACATTGCTTACCACAATTTATACTGGAAATAAATTAGTGGGATTGATGTACCCGGTCATTGTTGCATCAATTTGTATAGTTATTTGCATTCTCTATGTGAATAATAAAAATAAATTTTCGTTTGATAACGATTGATAAATTATAAGCCTCAGTTATGAATTTAATAAAAAGAATTGCAGGTGTTTTATGGATGGTTGCCGGACCATTTGCTATTTATTATCTCGTAACAACTGCAATAAGCGAGATAAAAAAAAATCCCGTCATTAGCACAAAAGTTCAATGGATCGTTTTTGTCGGCGTATTTATTCCGATCGCAATTGGCATGATCATTTTTGGATATTATGCATTGAAAGGAGAGTACGATGAGGCAATGTGATAATATGATAATTTGATAGTGAAAAGACGAATTTCGGATTTTTTTATTAGCACATTATTACATTAGCATATTAGCTCATTATTTAATTACTTTTGCAGAGCAAATTTCTATCATGTCCATTGAAGTAAAAGACCTCACTAAAATTTACGGAGAACAAAAAGCGGTTGATAACATTTCATTCAGCATTAATAATGGAGAGATCGTTGGCTTTCTCGGTCCAAACGGCGCGGGTAAATCAACAACAATGAAAATTATTACCGGGTATCTGCAACAAGATGGCGGCGAGGCATTTGTTTCCGGAACTAACGTTAATGAGCAGCCGATGATAACAAAAAAGAAGATCGGTTACCTGCCTGAAGCAAATCCTTTGTATCACGATATGTACGTGAAAGAATATTTAGAATTTGTCGCCGATATTCATTCTGTCAACGGCGAACGGTCAACGGTCATTAACAAAGTGATCGATATTGTAGGATTAACTCCAGAAAGCAAAAAAAAGATCGGGCAATTGTCAAAAGGATATAAACAACGTGTTGGACTTGCTGCTGCATTGATTCACGACCCGGAAGTTTTGATATTGGATGAACCTACAAGCGGATTAGATCCGAATCAAATTATTGAGATAAGAGAAGTAATAAAGAATTTAGGTAAGAATAAAACAGTTCTTTTTTCATCGCATATTTTACAGGAAGTGGAAGCGATTTGTGACCGCGTAATTATTATTAATAAAGGGAAAATAGTTGCCGATGATAAATTGAGCAATTTGCAAAGCACAAATAAAAACAATCATGTTGTGTTGGTGCAGTTCAAAGAAAATATTGATGTGTCATTATTAAATAAGTTGCGTGAAGTAATTAATGTAAATCAACTCCCAACCGGCAACTGGCAACTGGCAACTGAAAATCCTGAACTTGTTCGCAGGCAACTATTAGAACTCGCTTTGCAAAATAATCTGAACATTGTTTCTTTGCAAAGCGAAAACCAGAGTTTGGAAGATGTGTTCAGGAGTTTGACAAATTGAGAAGACCGGAGTCAGAAGTCGGGAGTCCGAAGTTGAGCGCGTAGTTCAATAAAGTTATAAAAGTGCAAGAGTGCGACGCAAGGATGTTAAATAGAATTACTATCGCTCGGGACAAAAGTCTAAACAGGGATTTGGGAGGATTAGAATGATAGGATTATAAAAACCAATTCGTGTAATTCGTTAAAATTCGTGGAATACAATACTCACTAACAGTAACTAACAACCGAAAATAAATAAATCTTAAATAGAAATTAAATTATGAGCTACATTGATGCAATTCACGCAAGACAAATATTAGACAGTCGCGGTAATCCAACAGTTGAAGTTGATGTAATAACCGACAGTGGTTTTTTGGGAAGAGCCGCTGTGCCATCGGGCGCATCTACAGGTAAACACGAAGCGGTTGAACTCCGCGATAACAACAAAAGCATATACATGGGCAAAGGTGTTTTGCACGCAGTGAAAAATGTAAATGAAATTATTGCGCCGCAGGTTATTGGTGTTGATTCCATGCGGCAAACTTATGTTGATGCATTACTGATAAGCATTGACGGCACTGAAAATAAAAGCAAACTCGGTGCAAATGCCATGCTTGCTGTTTCAATGGCTGTTGCAAAAGCTGCTGCGCAGGAAGCGAACTTGCCACTATATCGTTATCTCGGCGGCGTAAATAGTTGTGTGTTGCCGTTGCCATTGATGAATATTTTGAATGGCGGAGTTCATGCTGATAATAAAATAGATTACCAGGAATTTATGATCGTGCCGGTTGGTGCGACGTCATTCAGCGAAGGATTGCGTTGGGGAGTTGAAGTGTTTCATCATTTAAAAACTGTTTTAAAGAAAAAAGGATACAGCACGAACGTTGGCGACGAAGGCGGATTTGCGCCGGATATTCAAAGCAATGAAGAAGCGATAGAAACAGTGTTACTGGCAATAGAAGCTGCCGGTTATAAAGTTGGTGAACAAATTGCCATTGCGCTTGATGC
>DATHPY010000415.1:0-4741 GCA_035483315.1 Puia sp.
TGATAATATGGGCGCTTATGTTGTTTCCGGAGATTCTTTGCAGCCCACTAACACTGACATAAAATTTATTAATGTCGATTATGATTTTATGCCTGTTTACGGAATTAAATTTTTGGCAGGAAGAAATTTTTCTCGAGAGTACTCAACAGATACAGCAAGTTTTGTTTTGAATGAATCTGCAATAAAAGCGCTCGGTTGGAAAACTGCTCAGAATGCGATCGGGAAAGATTTTAAATATGGAAATCAAAAAGGACATGTTATTGGCGTGATAAACGATTTTAATTTTGAATCCATGCATCAAGAGATCGTTCCCATGGTATTTGTCATGTTTCCGCCTTCGCAGGCTTATTATAATGATGCATCCATAAAAGTATCCGGAAATAATATTAATGCGTCACTTGCTTATCTGGAAAAAACATGGCGCAGAATGTTTCCGGAAGCGCCATATCAATATAATTTTTTGGATGAACGTTTTGCCAAATTATATGAGAGCGAACAAAAACAAGGAACCATTTTTGTTTCATTTGCCTGCATCGCTATTTTTATTGCGTGCCTCGGTTTGTTCGGTTTGTCAGCATTTGCAATTTCACAACGCATCAAAGAAATTGGAATTAGAAAAGTGCTCGGCGCAAATGTTACCGGCATCGTAACATTATTATCAAAAGATTTTCTGAAACTCGTTGCCATCGCGGCGCTGGTAGCTTTTCCGGTTGCATGGTTTATTATGCACAACTGGTTAAAAGATTTTGCATATCGCATCAGCATTGAATGGTGGGTATTTTTAGCAGCGGGAATTTTGGCAGCGCTGATCGCATTAATAACAGTCAGCTTCCAGGCAATAAAAGCAGCGGTTGCAAACCCGGTAAAATCATTGCGGACAGAATAGCGAGTGGTGAGTGGCGAATAGTAAGTGGGGATGAAAGTTTCGACTAGCTCCGACCTTCAGGTCGGGGAATAAAAAATCAAAATGAATTTCTACACTCGCCTTTAGGAGAAAGGGATTTTATTTCCCATCTTCTGTAACCTTTTTCAACATTCTTGCGTCGTATCGCCTGAGGCGATATGCGTCAACAATTCTATTGGGCGGTGGTCCTGACTGCGATTTTTCTTTATTAAACTGATTATTCTGAATTGAATCATCAGTTTAATAAGAAGAATCAGGCTAAGATCACAGTTCAGACAATTTGTTAACCGGCAATCACGAACCGAAAATTATTAGTGATCTTGCATAGCCAAGTACCTATACATCTTCCATAAATAAATAATCATGTTCAAGAATTATATCAAAATCGCCTGGAGAAATTTGTTGCGGAACAAAACATTCTCCATTATCAATATCGTCGGACTCGCAATGGGCTTGTCTTGTTTTTTGCTCATATCATTATATGTATTAGACGAATTGAGTTACGATAAATTCAATCCCAATGCAGATCGTATCTATAGAATTAATTCCGATGTTCGTTTTGGCGGAACTGAATTGAATTCAGCATTGTCATCTGATGTACATGGACAGATGATGAAAAAAGATTACCCACAGGTAGAACAATACACACGCATTTATAACAGCAGCGGAAGCAAGCTTATTAAAAAAGGTAATTCTTACATTAACGAACAAAAAACAGCGCATGTTGATTCTACTTTTTTTGAAGTATTTCCTTTCCCTGTAATTGCCGGCGACACGCGCACTGCATTAGACCAACCCAATACAGTTGTGCTTACAGAATCCGCTGCAAAAAAATATTTCGGCACAACGGATGTAATTGGCAAAACCATTGAAACAAATGATAAAGGAAGCACATTATATAAAGTGACCGCTGTTATTAAAGACATGCCGCACAACGGTCATTTTAATTTTGATTTTTTATTTTCCATGAAGAACGTGGATTATCAGTGGGGACAATTCACCAGCTTTAATTTTCATACTTATTTATTGCTTGCAAAAGGAACGGACTATAAAGTATTCGAAAAAAATTTTGATACATACACGGATAAATACATTCTGCCTTTTGTGCAACAGTTTGTGAAAATAAAAAGCATGGATGAATTCAGGCAAGCGGGAAATAAACTTGTATTTTCTCTTACTCCACTAACAAAAATTCATTTGTATTCAAATCTTACTTACGAACTGGAACCTAATGGCAACATACAATTCGTGCTTATTTTTTCTATTGTTGCATTATTCATTCTAGCGATAGCGTGCATCAATTTTATGAATCTTACTACAGCCCGCTCAGCCAACCGCGCACGCGAAGTAGGTATAAGAAAAGTTTTAGGAACGGAACGCAAAGAATTAATTATACAATTTCTCAGCGAGTCAACACTAATGGTATTCCTGTCATTAGTTATCGGAATTTTTATTGCGTGGATGGTGTTGCCACTGTTTAATAATGTTGCGATCAAATCGATGCACATCGGCAGTCTTTTTTCACCGTTAATTTTACCATTACTTATTGCATTGCCGTTTGTTGTTGGTTTGCTCGCCGGCAGTTATCCTGCATTTTTTTTATCCGCATTCAAACCCATTGAAGTATTAAAAGGCAAATTAAAATTAGGTGGTAAAAGCAGTAGCTTAAGAAGTGTACTGGTAGTATTTCAGTTTGCTACTTCTATTTTACTGATCATCGGAACAATTGTTATTTACAAGCAGCTCAATTATATTCAAACAAAAGATATCGGTTTTAAAAAAGACCAGGTGTTAATTATTGATGGCGCGTATTCTTTAAAAAATAACGCTGACGCTTTTAAAAATGATGTGCTGCAAATGAATGGTGTATCAAGCGCTTCTTTCAGCGCGTATTTGCCAGTGGATAATTCTTCGCGTAGCGACTACACTTTTTTCAGAGACGCAACAATGAATTTAAAAAATGGATTGGATCTGCAGGTTTGGACCATTGATTATGACTATGTAAAAACCTTGGGCATGCAGATCATAAAAGGAAGAAGTTTTTCTAAAGATTTTGGAAGCGATTCATCCGGAGTGGTCATTAATGAAACAACAGCTAAACTTTTAGGTTATGAAGATCCGGTCGGTCAAAAAATTTATGGATTTGGTAATAACAATAAACCCAAGTCTTACAACATCATCGGTGTTGTAAAAAATTTCAACTATGAATCTTTGCGGCAGGATATCGGACCGTTGTGTTTTCTTCTCGGGCAAAACAACGGACTTGCTATGTTTAAAATAAGTACCGGCAATATTAATAATCTTATCAGCCAGGTAGAAAATAAATGGAAAACGATGGCACCGGGAATGCCATTCAGTTATCGTTTTCTCGATGAATCTTTCAATGACATGTATCGTTCGGAACAGCGCGTAGGGAAAATTGTGCTCACGTTTTCAGTACTTGCTATTTTAATTGCATGCCTCGGTTTATTTGGTCTCGCAACTTTTATCGCAGAGCAACGCACAAAAGAAATTGGCATCAGAAAAGTCTTAGGTGCGAGTGTCAGCGGCATCGTTCAACTTCTTTCAAAAGATTTTGTAAAACTCGTTTTCATTTCATTTGTTATTGCAGCGCCACTCGGCTGGTATTTTATGCATAAATGGCTGCAGGATTTTGTGTACAGAATAAATATCAGTTGGTGGATATTTTTATTAGCCGCAGGCTTAGCCATTTTTATCGCACTGGCAACAGTAAGTTTCCAGGCAATAAAAACAGCGTTGATGAACCCGGTGAAAAGTTTGAGAGCCGAGTAATGTGATAATGTGCAAATGTGATGATCTGAAAATGAATGCAGAAAATAGTTCAGAAGACGATGTGGAAGATAAAATGTTTATTAATGTTATAAAGCACCATCCTTCTCCGCGCTGAGAAGGATAAGAGGATGAGGCTGAATAATTGATAATAACTAAGCTTCGACTTTCAGGTCGGTGCGATTTTTAGAAGAATAAATATTTTGTTTCCGGAATCAGAAATCTATTAAGCATTCTTGCGTCGCACTCTTGTACGTTTTGTTCTTTATTGAACTGTGGTTTACTGAATATAACAGTTTAATAAGTTGAACAATTATTTCTCGCTACGGTGCAAAGACTCAACGTTTTTACTCGCGCCATTGCGCCTTAGCGAGAAATAAAACTTCCATCTTCCACAAAACCCACTGTATCAAAAACGAACACTTCCTGTATCAAAAACGAACTGGTTCGTATATACAAAACAGCTATTATACTGTAAATCATTCACATTGCTTCCGGCACATCATTGGGATATAATCGAACATAATTTGTTGAAAAACAGAGGGAGTGTCAATTGTGAATGGTCAATGGTGAATAGAAAACAAGAAATTAATAGTTTCTAATTAATTCAGCATGTTTGAATTGAAAAAATCATACATCGAACATCAAACATCGTAAATGCTTTTTTATGTTCAAAAATTATTTCATTGTAGCATTCAGAAATTTATGGAAGAATAAAATCTATTCTGCCATAAACATTGTTGGACTCGCTATTGGCATGGCTGCCTGCATTGTGATAATGCTTTTTGTTTATTACGAAAAAAACTTCGACAGTTTTCATACAAAAAATATTTACCGTCTTAATGAAGTGCAGAAATTTCCGGGAATGGTTTCTTCACAAAAAGTTGCGTTATCTATGTTTCCGATGGGACCGACATTGCAAAAAGAATTTCCCGAAATAAAAAATTACACGCGCATAAACTGGGGTGATAAATACCAGATGACAAATGGCGATAAACGCATGTATATTCAACACATCTTTTTTGTTGACTCCACTTTTTTTCAAAT
>DATHPY010000416.1:0-5984 GCA_035483315.1 Puia sp.
CTGGTAAAAATCCGCGCTCTCCTTTGTAAACAGTTATGCCGCGTCCCAATTCATTCACCAATCTTTCTTTAATGATCTCACTTTTTCCAGAGATGATCGTAACACCCGTGTAAGCTTCAATCCCTTCAACAACATAATCAACCGTTTTTGTTGCTGTGAAATAAGTGAGCATCGAATACAACGCAACTTCAAGCCCGAAATGAGAAGCTGCGACAGCGAAAATAATAATGTTCAATGCGAGAATTACTTCACTGATGGTAAAACTTGTACGACGCCATGTATATAATGCGAGCACTTCAATTCCATCCACAGCGCAACCGGCGCGCATGGTTAATCCAATGCCGACGCCTAAAAAAAATCCGCCAAAAATAGAAACCAATAATTTATCTGAAGTGATCACAGGATAGGGAATGTACAACAAACAAACCCCGAGCATTACAATACAGAAAAGTGTTTTTAGCGCAAACCTTGCATTGATGGAATAAAATCCCATAATTATAAACGGAAGATTTGCAATAACAATTACGTAAGCAATCTTGATCTTATAAATTTCATGGATGAGCAGAGAAATACCGGTGATGCCGCCATCAAAAAAATTATTCGG
This sequence comes from Puia sp., assembly GCA_035483315.1. Classification (GTDB taxonomy): domain Bacteria; phylum Bacteroidota; class Bacteroidia; order Chitinophagales; family Chitinophagaceae; genus Puia. The sequence continues at coordinate 605 of DATHPY010000416.1, forward strand.
AACTAAAAAACCTCTTAGAGAAAAACCTGCAGTCACAACACCGATCAAAATTAATATTACATCACTGAAATGAAAATCCTTATGCCCTGTTACTGATTTATGTGAGAGTATTTGCGACTGCAGTGACAAAAGATTTTGATGCTGATTTGCCGAAAGTTTTTCCTGCGCTGTCGGCGTTAAATAATGGTGCGAGTGTAAAAATTTAATTTGATAGTGAACCCATTCTTCCCGGCTCTTTATAATTCCGGCATTATAAAGTTCCTGGTATAAATTTTCGGCTGTAGCGGTGTAATTATTTGTTCCTAAATAATACAGATCGGCATCGCATAAAATTTCCGACAATTTATTTGTCGCTTCCTGCGGAATGCGCGTGGCCATAATTAAATCGCAGATCCTTTTTATTTGAATGTCATTATATCCAAATTGAGGAAGATAAGTTTCAGCAACGCTGCAGGAAATTTCTTCGTGACCCTCATAAGTTTCTAAAAAACCAGCATCGTGATAAGCAGCAGCCGTGCGCAAAATAACCAGATCATCACCGGTAATTTTTTCAGCTTCCGCAAGTTCATCTGCATATTGTAATACTTCTTTAGTGTGTCTTATACTGTGATAAGTAAGATAAGCGGGTAATTCAGCAGCCATCTTATCTAAAATAAATCGCGTCGCTTTCTCCGATTGCATAATTAGTGTTCCTGTTGAAAGAATATAAATATAATAAGCTTTTACAATTTAGCCACATTAATAAACTGTTTTGAAAAGAAAAAGCAAATAACTTTAGATTCATATTAATCTGTAAAATAAATTAGCTCATGAAAAAAATTTTCTCCATTCATATTTTTATTATTAGCGTGATTTTGTTTGTAATTCCTGCCTGCATAAATGCGCAACCTTTATTGAGAGTTGGTGTGGCAGGATTAAATCACGATCATGTAAATAATATCATGCATCAGTATCAATACGGCGAAGTTATCATTGTGGGAATAGCTGAGCAGGATGAGCAACTTGCAAAAAAATATAAAGATCGTTTTCATCTCCCCGATTCTTTATTTTATAAAACGCTTTCTCAAATGCTCGCGCATGTAAAGCCAGATGCGGTTCTTGCTTATAATGCAATTGCAGACCATATCGGTGTTGTTGAAATCTGCGCGCCGAAAGGCATTTCGGTAATGGTTGAAAAACCGCTTGCCACAACTGTAAAAGATGCGGAAAGAATGGCTGCCCTTGCAAAACAATACAACATTCAATTATTGACTAATTATGAAACTACCTGGTATGGAAGTAATCAGCAGATCTATGAAATGATTCAACAACGCACAATTGGTAACATTATGAAAATGGTTGTTCATGATGGACACCAGGGTCCTGTTGAAATTGGCTGTAGTCCTGATTTTTTAAAATGGCTTACCGACTCCGTAAAAAATGGCGGCGGAGCTGTAATGGATTTTGGGTGTTACGGAGCAAACCTGATGACATGGCTGATGAAAAATGAATTGCCATTATCAGTTTTTTGTATAACCAAACACATCAAACCAAATATTTATCCTAATGTAGATGATGATGCAACCATATTAGTTGAATATCCCAATGCAACAGGCATTATTGAAGCATCGTGGAATTGGCCATTCGGAATAAAAGACATGGAAGTATTTGGTAAAACAGGTTATTTACACGCGCTTAATGGTAACACAATAATGCAAAAAGATACCGGAACTTATTATTCTGTTTCTGTTAAACCATATATTTATAAAGACAATATTCAATACCTCGCAGATGTATTGCAAGGAAGAATCAAACCGGGTAACGATCTTTCTTCTTTAGAAAATAATCTTATTGTTGTGAAAATATTAGAAGCGGCAAAACAATCTGCGCGCTCCGGAAGAAAAATCATTTTAAAAAATCAATAATGAAAAAGCAACTTACGATTATCAAAATTTGTGCAGTTTTATTTTGTGGATTATTTATGTTGTCATGTTCCAATCATTCGGAACAACACAATGTTCTTTCCGATCAGAAAAAAAAAGAAGGATGGACATTACTTTTTGATGGAGCAACTACTAATGGGTGGCATATATTTAATCGCGGAAATATTCCTTCGGCATGGTCTGTAGATAGTGGTAATCTTGTGTGCAATCCACACGCAAAAAATGTGAAGCATGGAGATCTGGTGACAGATAAAGTTTATGAAAATTTTGATCTGACTTTCGAATGGAAAATTTCGAATGCAGGCAATAGCGGGTTATTTATTAATGTGCAGGAACGCCCGGAACTCGGAACTACATTTTCTACAGGTCCGGAATATCAATTGCTTGATGATAAAAATTCAGACGCAGACTATCTCAAAGATCCAAAACACAAGGCGGCTGCTATCTTTGGCATAATTCCAAATAACACTAAAACGCTTCCAACATCTGGTGAGTGGAATAAATCGCGCATTCTTCAACAAAATGGAAAAGTAACTTTTTGGCTAAATGGTGTGCTTACTGTTAATGCAGATTTTAAAAGCGATGAATGGAAAAAGTTGGTAGCGGGTAGCTCAATGAGCCGTTATCCTGAATTTGGTGTTGCCGTTAAAGGATATATTGCTCTCCAGGATTGGACCAATGGCATAGCATTTCGTGATATTAAGATCAAAGAACTTTAATTTTTTGTAAGACGAATCAAAATCAATCAATATTAAAAAATATGAAAACAATTTGGTTGTATGTTTTCGTAGTTATCTTTTTATTATCATCCTGCGGAGAAAATAAAAATAATCAGCCACAGCAACCTGCTGAAAATATTGAAACAGTTCCGGGTATTGAAAAAATGGAATTTACAGATAGTCTTAAATTGGAAGCGAATGAAAATATGAGATTCGATAAGGAGCTGTTTAGAGTGAAGGCTGGAAAAAAAATCTGTATCATCTTAAAAAATACAAGCGTTAAATCACCTGCGTCTATGACGCATAATGTTGTTGTTTTAAAAAACGGAGTTGATATTGCCGATTTTGCGGATGTAGCGCACAAAGCTAAAAATGAACAATACGTTCCTTCATCATTAAATTCTTTAATTATTGCGCATACCAAAATGGTGAGTGGCGGAGAATCAGATACCGTAGCATTCACGATGCCACAACCAGGTGTTTACGATTTTATTTGCAGCTTTCCCGGTCATTGGGGAACGATGCAGGGAAAAATTGTGGCACAGTAATTAGGAGTTTGTAAATGAATATTTAGAAGGATCTTTAAATTTTTAATCAATTGCAATTATGAAAATTGAACATCTTGCTATATGGGTTCAGGATCTGGATCGTATGCGAAGTTTTTATCTGCAATATTTTGATGCCAGCTCAGGTGAAAAATATATTAATAGCAAAACCGGTTTCGAGGCGTATTTTATTTTTTTTGGCGAGAATAAAACGCGGTTAGAATTAATGATCCGGACTGATATTGAAATGTTTACCGGGAAACGCGGATTTAATATGGGACTTGCACATTTTTGTATTTCTGTAGGCGGGAAAGATAAAGTAAATGATCTGACGGAACGATTACGAAATGACAACTACATCATTTTTAGTGAGCCAAGAGTAACAGGCGATGGATATTATGAAAGTGTTGTTCTGGATCCTGAAGGAAATTATTTAGAAATTTCAGCATAAAGTCTACAACTCCAAAACAGCAATTGACTTAGTTTTTTTGCAACAGTGTTTATGTTCACACAATCATGCACGTTAGACGCGTCAACAATTGCAAAAAAATTTTTTTAAAAAACTGATCAAAATATTGTCACATGAAAAATTTGCTTTTTATTTTCCTGGTATTAATATCGGTTAATCAAAATTCGTATTCGCAAATCCAAAATGATTCCACGATTTTAAAAATGGATGCGATATTTCATCAGTACAATAATTCAACAGGTCCGGGTTGCGCCGTTTCTGTAATAAAAAACAACGAGGTGATTTTTAAAAAAGGATATGGAATGGCCAACCTTCAGTACGACATACCTATAACTACTGCAACAATTTTTGATATCGCTTCTGTCTCAAAACAATTTACTGGCTTTGCTATTTCAACTTTAATACAGCAGGGAAAAATATCTGAGGAAGATGATATCAGAAAATATTTACCTGACGTGCCGAATTTTGGAAAGACAATTACCATACGTCATCTGCTTCATCATATCAGCGGAATAAGAGACTGGCCTCAAACATTAAATATAGCAGGCTGGCGATGGGACGAAGTTTTTTCTTTTAGCGACATTATGCGCATGGTAAAATACCAGAAAGATCTTGATTTTGAAAGCGGGTCGCAATATTCTTATTCCAATACAGGATATAATTTGTTGGCGATGATCGTAGAAAAAATAACCGGCAAAACATTTCCTGGATGGATTGACGAAAATATTTTTAAACCGCTTGGAATGAATTCTTCCCAGGTACTCAGTGATTATACAAAAATAATCAGGAACCTCGCTTATTCATATTCTGTAAAGGATAATGGTTTTGCAAATATTCCCGGCTCATTGACTGCTTATGGTTCGAGTTCTATTTTTACATCCGTAGATGATTTAAATAAATGGGTGATCAATTTTCAAAAAATGATCTCTTCAAAAAATCCTGTTTATATGCGAATGCTTACAGAAGGAGTACTTAATAATGGAGACAAAGTGCATTATGGATATGGACTTGGGCATGGTGAAGAATTTGGATTGAAAACTATTTCGCATACTGGCGGATGGGCTGGTTATCGTACAATTATTACTAATTACCCTGATCAGAATATTTCAATTATTATTTTAAGCAATGCCGATGATTTTAACATGAATGATTATGAAGAGAAAGTAGCAGGTTATTTTTTGAAAGGACAAATAAAGATCACAGAAAGCAAAACAGAAAATGTAAAAGACTTACCGACTGTGAAAGTGGACACTCTATTACTAAAAAAATATGCAGGAACGTATCAGTTAGGTCCGGGGTGGATCGTTACACTCACATTAGAAAGCGGACAATTAATGACCCAGGCAAACGGAGAAGATAAATTTTCAACTGCCGCAAAATCTGATTCTGTTTTTTGGATTGATGCTTACGGCGCATCCATGACTTTTGTAAAAGAAAAAAATGGAGATGTGAATTTGCTTAAATACAAATCTATCCGGGCAAAAAGAATAATTCCTTTTGTGGCAAATCCTGCTATGTATAATGAATATGCCGGCACATACTATAGCGACGAATTGGAAACCGAATATAAAGTGAGTGTAAAAGAAAATAAATTATTTATGCATCACATGCGGCTTGGGGATTTTGAACTTTCTCCTGATCCATCTGCGCAGGACCAGTTTACCGGACAAATAGGAGCAGTAAAATTTTTTATGGATGATCATAAAAAAATAATTGGTTTTAAAT
>DATHPY010000417.1:0-4416 GCA_035483315.1 Puia sp.
ATATCTGCGCCGATATTGAGTGTGATGGCAGGAAAACTAAATAACAACAATACATAGAGCAACGTTTTTGAATAATGTTGTTTTAAGGTAACCGTTAATCCCTGCGAAGTGACGATTCCAATTCTTGCGCACATTTCCTGGATGGCTGCCATCAAAGGAAAGGTCAACAATGCGGTCCAGAGTGTTGAGAGACCAAACTGTGCGCCCGCCTGCGAATACGTTGCAATACCTGATGGATCATCGTCACTGGCGCCGGTAATTAATCCCGGACCTGCGATTTTTAATGCACGCTTAATTTTCGCAAATACTATTTTATATGCCTGCATTTAGTTTTGTTGTAGGTTCAAGTTTCTGTTCGTACATTTTATTTTCGGTGTACTTTAAAATTATTTTCCCTAATAAAAAAATATAATATAGATCAGGGTAAAAATATGTAAGTTTTGTTTGCAATATTTTTAAGAATCCCAATGTGGAAAATATTATCTTGAAATGATTTTTTCACACATCAAAACAGGTTGTACTTTTCATTAAATTATTTTCTGTGTTAAAAACATTTTTTCTTCATTTTGCAAATGTATCCGGCTGTTTGCTGATTTGTTTATTCTCATCGGCGCAGCCAAAAAATTATTCCACTGCAAATGCGCACTCGCATAATGATTATGAAAATCCTGTTCCTTTTTATACGGCTTATGATGCTCACTTCGGTTCCATTGAAGCGGATATTTTTTTAGAGAACGGTAAACTCTTTGTAGCGCATGACACTAACGAGCTTAAAAAACACCGTACATTGGAGCAGTATTATCTTAATCCTTTATTGCATTTTGTTCAACATAATAACGGTTATGCCTATCCTGATTCCACTGCACCATTACAAATGCTGATTGATATCAAAACAGATTCTATTCATACACTCAATAAATTAATTGAAACTTTAGGACAATTTTCTGCATTGATCAGTAATGGCAGAATAAAATGGGTGATCACCGGCAACCGGCCGGCTCCAAAATTATTTAACAGCTATCCTTCTTTTATTTTATTTGACGGGGAACTTGCCAAAAAATACAACAACCAGCAAATGAAAAAGATCGTCATGCTCAGCGCGGATTTTAAAAACTATAGTTCCTGGACTGGCGTAGGGAATATGGCTACAGGGCAAAGATCAATTCTTACAAAAGAAATTACTAAAGCGCATCGTGCTCATAAACCTATCCGGTTCTGGGATGCGCCTGATACTATAAAAGCGTGGACTGTACTGATGCAATTGCATGTTGATTTCATCAATACCGATCACATTAATGATCTCACTGATTTTATACATAAAAAATAACGGTGATGAACAACCGAAGTTAACCCGGAAATTATTTTAACTGGGTTGATTAAATGCATTTTATCAAAAACTGATCAATCTATTATATTAATTTTCGATTCCTGTATTTTCTGAGGAATTCTTTTTTAGAATCGTGATAGGAAGATACGACACCAATTTTGTACATGCTGAAAATAAAGATCCATGCAAGGTCTATTTGATATGGCAAAAACCCTGCACGCGCGCTAACAGGAAACAGGTGATGATTGTTATGCCATTCACCCGAAAATAATCCCGGGCGCGTTTGATTGATGGATAAATTGCTGCGGTCAAAATCAATTCCATCTATATGTTTTACTTTTCCATTTCCGTGACCAGTGTAATTAAATGCGCGAACAAAAATAGTCCAGAACAAAGTTGCGCTGAATAAAGTGCAGGCAAAAGCGTTCCCTCCAATCAAATAAAAAATAGTGTACCAAAATGCCCAGTTACCTAACCAAAGTGCAACGGTATAAAACGGAGATGCAATTGATCCCCACTTGAGATATTGCCGGTAAGAATTAATTACCACACCCGAATTATTCATAAAACGCGCGGCTTTATCATAATAAGCCTCAGTGAGGTTTTTAGATATGCTCTGGTGATTTACTTCTGCAAGTATACAATACATAATCCCCGCTTGTGGATTATATGGATCGCCAGGCTCATCCGATTTAACATGATGAACATGATGCGAGACTACATACATTTCTTCCGGAAATGTTTTTACGACTAAGTTCTGTACAATAAAACGCCATACCGAATGACTGAAAGTATATGCTTTGTGTGTGCAAAACCGGTGAAACCAAACCGTTCCGTGAGTGCTAAGCACGATCATGCTGTACACAATAAAAACAATAAGCAATTTGAAAGAAAAAAAGTGAAAAATAAATAAAAAGAAAAACGGTAGCAGGCAAAGCGTCATCACCCAGCTCATCAGAGAAATCCAGTTTTTCTTTGTTGAAAAAATATTAATGCGTGAAAATGCTTCACGGTATAATTGTTTTAAAGTTGGTTTGATCAACTCTCCTTTTTCATTCTTCCAGCCGTATGTAGGTTGCTGGAGTACCTCATCTATAAAGGACATATCTAACAATATACGCTGAAATACCTTATTGGAAATTATTTTCTGCCTTAATTCTAAAACGTTAACATTAAATGATCGGGCGCAGACTAACTGTTTTCAAAAATAAAACGCGGCCAACTCGTTATTTTTTTGGAGAAGCAGTATAACAATGATGGGCAACCGAAATTAAAATAATGAGATCTTTTTTTCTGAATTTCATATTCCTTTTAGAGTTAAATTGATGATATTCCCGGTTCCCTTGCGACGGGATAATGTGTAATAAATTCCACAATCCGCCGGTAATGCGGGATTTCCCTTTTGCTAAATAAATTGTTCTGCTAATTATTTTTCCAGGATTTTTTAAAGTAGCGCGCCTATTTTATAGGGCGTAAATCTTTTAATAGAAACGAAATATAAAAAAATGGTAAACTTTTTGTTGAACTTATCCGGTAACTGCATTTTAAGAAATTATGATTGCTATGTTAATTAGAAATCTAACCCTTACCTCATTGTTTTTTCTCACAGCGCCTTTTTTGCTGAAGGCACAAAATGATTCCACTTCCGGCGTCAATCTTTTATCGCTTTCGTTGGAACAACTCATGAACGTTAAAGTGGTAACGGCTTCCGGCTATCCGCAAACAATTTCAGAAGCTCCTTCAACCATTACCGTTATCACTAAACAGCAAATTGAAGAAAGAGGTTACGAACAACTTGAAGATGCACTGCGCGATGTTCCCGGCATTGATATGATTCACATCAATGGTTATGCGCCAACTTTAATTTATTTCAGAGGAATGTATGGCGCCGAAAATTTGCGCGCGTTACTGATGATTGACGGAATAGTTGAAAATAATATTCTTGGAACAAATGATTTAGCCGGTCCCGCTTATCCCATGCACAATGTAGAACGAATTGAAATAATCTGGGGACCTGTTTCAGCGCTGTACGGAGAAAATGCATTCGGCGGAGTGATCAACATCATTACAAAAAAAGGAAATGATGTTAACGGAGTGCATGCTGAAGGCGGCTTTGGAAGTTTTAATACTTCTTTTGAAAGAATAAATATTGGCGAAAGAAAATCAAATCTTGAATATGCAATTTCAGGAAGTTTGTACAGCACAGACGGACCGAGATTCACAAACAGAGATCCGCAATACGACGCTTCCTACGTTGACAAAGCATATTCTTTAAATGGTAAAATCAGTTATTACACTGACAAAACTAAAACAACATTCGGCTATCGCAATTACAGAACTCCGATGGGATTTGGAACTTATTCAAACAGTCCTTCTTTATATTTAGGTTTACCAACGCAAGGTTACGATAACCTGGGTACTTTGGGCGTTTTACAAAGAGATATCAACGGACAAAAACCTAACCTTGATGATGCTTATTTACGAACTTATTTTATTGAAGAAGAATACAAACCCAGTGATAAATTAAATTTTCTCGCACGTGCAGTTTATCGCGAAACAGGAACTGCGGACGATTCCTATGCCTATGTAACTCTTAATGGACATAAATTAATCCGCACAGGTATTGCCACTTATTCAAACAGAGTTTTAGGACAGCTTTCTGCTAATTATTCTCTTTCTGAAAAACAAAAATTTTCTGCCGGAATAGAATTTTACCAGGATAATGTTGAACAAGGCGCGAGAAGACAAACACTTGACACCAATACTATTTATGTTTTTAATGGAAGAGATACAGTCACTAATCTGAACTCCAGTTTTTTGCCAAGGTTATTCAACATACGAAATAATTTTGGCAGCTATCTTCAATACATTCAAAAAACAGACTGGCTCGGTAAAACTGATTTTACTCTCGGAGCTCGTTATGACCGCAATAGTTATTTTGGAGATGCAGTAAGCCCGCGTGTTGCTATCGTCAATCAACCCAACAAGCAATTTACTTTCAAATTTCAGTTCGGTACAGCATTTCGCGCGCCAACAAACCTGGAAATTTATCAGACGCCCGGAGGTAATTTCTCAATTAAAAAAGAAAA
>DATHPY010000418.1:0-3895 GCA_035483315.1 Puia sp.
CAACATATTTTGCAGCGGATTGAATATTTAAAGCATCTTCTTTTTGCAGTGGCTGATTTTGCAAAGCAAGATTATAAACTGCATCTGGTTGAAGATCGGCAATATTTTCTATGGGAATTTGTTCAACAGGTGGTGTGGCAATATCAAAAGGAATCGCGGCATCAAGACTCATGTATGCCTTCAATGTTAATACAGCTTGCTCTGAATTTGATTTTGCAGTAACATAAGATGAACTATCCTGTGCAACCTGCGATTCTATTTCTGCTGCATTTAATTCCGGTAAAGTTCCTGCATTAACCTGTTTTTGTGTAATATTTAATTGGGATTGGGAAAGTCTTAATTGCAATTGCGCGGCATTAGCTGTTTGAACAGCTAAAAGCGCCTGCAAATAAGCATTGGCAACATTCAGGGAAACATCATTTTTTAATTTGTCTGTTGCAGCATCTGCAGCCTGGTAAGCAAATTTGCTGCCTGCAATATTATTTTTTACGCTGTTGAAGTTGTAAAAGTTTGCATTGGATTGAATAAAATACTGGTTGGACCATAAACCGGCTGTGATCAATGCAAACGTAGCCGGATCCTGGCTTTGACCGGAACTGTAACCTATATTGCCTCCAAAGCCCAACGTAGGAATTTGTGATAATTGGTATTGTTTAAAGGTTAGTTCAGCAATTCTTGCCTGCACATCGGATTGTTTAATGGAAATGTTATTATTCACGGCGTATTCAACGCAACGCTTCAAATCCCATTTGTCTTGCGCTGAAATTGTAATAACAAATAAGCAGCTTATTATTAAGATAGAAAGTTTTTTCATGGTCGATGCTCAAATTTAGAATTTGTTCTGCAACCACAGCAGATTTTATGATAATCGGTTTTGGTAAAAAAAATTTCGCTAAAATAGGTAATTCAGCGGCAGCACAGCAAAAAAAAAGGTTAAATAAACCATTAGATTTTCCCCAAATTTTTGCGTAATTCAGTCGTCGGTCGTCCGTCAGGGGTCGCCTGTTATTTCCTGAATTTCTTAATTACAAAATAAAGAATAAGAAAAACAGTAAAAACGCAAGTTCCTATTATTGCATACTCTGGAAATGTAATGGCGATGATGGTTCCGACAAAAACATAAGTGAGTACAAAAATTATTGGCATAACCGGATAAAATTTCATGGAATAAATTCCGGTATTGTCGAGGTGTTTTGTTTTCTTTCTTAACACAAAAATTGTTGCGGCAGATGTTGCCATGCCGATAGAATCGAGAAAAATAGAAAAACTTAATATCTTATCAAAAGTGTCTGCAAAAAATAATACAATTACACAAACTGTTGCAAACACAGTGAGGCTAACCGTGAGCACATCTCTTTTTTCATCCTTCTTTTTAAATGAAGCGGGAAGAATTCCATCTTCGCTCATTGCGTACATTACGCGCGGGTTGCTGAGCAATATCACATTCACATAAGCCAGCACGGCGATGAATAATAAAATGGAAGCAATATTTCTGCCCGTTTCTCCAAACATTTTAAAAGCAATAATTGAAGCAATTCCTTTTGCCTGTTTCAGATCTTCAAACCCGATTATTTTATAGTAAGAATAACTGACTGCGAGATACAGCGCAATAATCACGATAATTCCCATAATAACTCCGCGCGGAATATTTTTTTGCGGATTTTGAATTTCACCGCCAAAATTTATTGTTTGCTGGTAACCGCCATACGTAAACGATGAAGCTTTTAATGCAATGCCAAATGATAATACAATTGCCCATAAACTTGCATGGCTAACGGAGTAAACATGATTTTCTGTGTGATATAATTTAGGAAAAAAAAGCGCAGCAATTATTATAACGAGCATGCCTATCTTGATCATCATTAAAACGTTCAGCACTTTTGAGCTGATGCGAAGTCCCATCATATTCACACCATAAAACGCAATGATCGCGCTCATGGCAATAAGCGATTTTACAAATGATGAAGGCTCTGTTGAAAAAACAACCTGCGAAATATATTCGCTCCCTATCAATGCAACTCCGGCAAGCGATGCCGCATTTGAAATAAGAATTATGCAATTAATAGCAAATGCAATTGAGGGATGATACGCGTAAGAAAAAATTTTGTAATAGCCGCCGGTGACAGGATAACGGCTGCCGATTTCCGAATAGGTTAACGCGCCGAAAACCGCGATAATTCCTCCAAAGATCCAGGCGCCAAAAAAAATGGAAGGCGTTAGCGCTGCATTGGCTGCATCCCGCGATGTGCGAAATATTCCAAGCCCGATAACCAATCCGATAACGATCATCGTTAAATCGAAAAGATTAAGTTTTACTTGTTTCCTCATAAAATATATATGCGATGCAGCCGTTTATTTTTATTGATGGTCAAGATAATGAATTATTCTGTACTAAGTTTGCATTGTAAAACCTAAACCCAACTAATGAAACCAACCACTCTGATAATTGCATTTGTGTTTTTATCTGGTTCATTATTTTCTCAATCTTCAAGCCTACCTGTAGATTCATCCGATGTAAAAACGCTCAATGAAGTTGTGATAAAAGCGTATGAACAAAACCGTAAGTTGATTGATGTTGCCGCGCCCGTCGCAGTAACAGGTCAGGCGCAATTAAACCGTTTCAACAACATGAGTATTTTACCGGCATTAAATATTACGCCGGGCGTAAGCATGGAAGAGCGTTCGCCGGGAAGTTACCGGCTCAACATCCGCGGAAGTTCTCTGCGTTCTCCATTCGGTGTGCGCGATGTAAAAATTTATTTGAATGATGTTCCCTTGACGGATCCAAGCGGAAACACTTATCTCAATCAATTAAGTTTTTATAATTTTCAATCCGCAGAAATCATTAAGGGTCCCGCTGGAAGTTTATACGGCGCAAATATTGGCGGAGCAATGTTAATTCATACAATGCCGGATATTTGGAAAAGCGGAGCAACTTTAGATTATTCTTTCGGAAGTTTTGCTACCAATAATTTTGATGCAAACATCAGGTTTGGGGATGCAGATCATGAAAATCTTTTTAATTATTCTCATCAAACAAGTAATGGATATCGCCAGCAAACACAAATGCACCGGGATGTTTTGTCCTGGGAAAATGCATTGAAAGTTACAGACAAACAAACCCTGCATGCATTTGTATATTACGGCGATCTTTATTATCAAACTCCCGGTGCATTAACCAAAGCGCAATACGATTCCAGCGCTTCGCAGGCAAGACCGGGCGCCATTAGTGCGCAAGCTGCCATTTTTCAAAAAACTATTATTGCCGGTTTCAACAACGAATATCGTTTTTGTGATAACTGGCAAAACACTACTGCAGTTTACGGAACATACACAGATTTTATCAATCCCGGACTTCGTGTTTATGAATTAAGAAAAGAACCACATTTTGGCGGCCGATCTGTTTTTCAATATAAAAAACAAATTGATGAAACTGTTTTGCAGTTGAATTTTGGAGCGGAAGCGCAGAAAGGATTTTTTAATACACGAGATTATGGAAATAATAAAGGCGTTGCCGATTCATTAGAAACTGATGATGATATTAATTTATGGCAGTACATGATCTTTGCCCAGGCTGATCTGAAATTTAAAAGCGGATGGATAATAACTGTTGGCGGCAGTTTGAATAAATCTTCACTGCAATTTGTAAACCTATTTACGCGGCCATCTTCAAACGCAACAACACAAACACGCACGTTCGAAAATAAATTACCGCCGCATGTAGGAATACTGAAAAAAATTACGGAATCAATTTCTATTTATGCAAACGTTGCACGCGGATTTTCCACGCCAACTTCTGCCGAGTTGCTGCGCTCCGATGGAGTGTTAGGACCAAATCTTCAACCCGAAGATGGAATGGATTATGAATTGGGCATGCGCGGGAGTTTGTTTCGCG
>DATHPY010000419.1:0-4096 GCA_035483315.1 Puia sp.
TGCAAGAATATCTCCATTGGGCAAACTTACAATGCTGCTCGCATGCGCGTGTTGTGGTTGTGACGGAAAAATAAGTGTTTGAAAAACAGGTTGCACTTTTTCTAATTTAGTTTGTGCAATGCCCGCAACTGTAATAATAGAGATGAAAAAAAGCAAAATTATTTTTTTCATAAAGCAATTAATTTTGAATGGGTGAAGCGACTAACCCCTAAATTTTTTATAGCTTCATTAAATATATGTTTTATCTCTTAAAAAAATTACCCGAATTGCAATGATGGCAGATGAAAAAAAATTTGTTCCGGTAATGATCACGCCATTCGATCAAAAATTAAAGATTGATCTGAGTGGACTTTCACGGCTTATTGATTTTTACCTCGCCGCAGGCGTAAAAGGTTTTTTTGCAAATTGTCTCAGCAGCGAAATGTTCAGCATTACAGAAGATGAAAGAATTGAACTCGTAAAATTTATTGTTGATTATGTGAAGGGCGCCGTTCCCGTTGTTGCCACCGGATCTTTTGGATTTAGTATTAAAGATAAATCAGAATCTATCCGTAAAATTTATGATGCAAGAGTTAATGCAGTGATATTAATAACTTCTCATTTCGCCGGCGCTGAAGATAGTGATGATATTCTCTTACAAAATTTTGAAAATATTTTTAAACTGACAGATAAAATTCCACTCGGGTTATACGAATGTCCGGCTCCTTATAAAAGAATTATTTCACCCGAAATATTTAAAATTCTTCTGAATACTGACCGGTTGATCTATCATAAGGACACTTCAATCAATCCCGAAAAAGTAAAAGCCAAGTTGGAAACCTTAAAAGAAATTAAAAATAACAAACTGGAATTTTATGATGCGCATTCCCCCAATGCAATGTCTTCTTTACAACTTGGCGCAAAAGGTATGTCGTGCATTTCCGGAAATTTTTATCCGGAGATAATGGTTTGGATGTGCAACAATGCAACTGATCCTGAAAAACGCCATGACGTGAAATGGCTTCAATCAGAAATCAGCAGAGTTGATCCGGTGATCCACCAGGCTTATCCGATAAGTGCAAAATATTTTTTGAAAAAAAGAGGATTGCCTGTTCATCTTATCAGCAGAACATATATCCAGGAATTAACTTCAGAACAGAAAAAAAATCTTGATATCGTTTATTCAGATTTTCTTGGGTGGTGTGAACGTTTAAAAATAAAATTAGCGATCTGAATTTGCATTGATAAATTCTCCGAATCAAAAATTAATATGAAACATCTTCCGGTCACCGATCTCCTCATCATTGCTATTTATATGATAGCGATGATCCTGACCGGATTTTGGTTTTCGCGTAAAAATAAAAACCCAGATCAATTTACCAAAGCATCGGGCAGCATTCCGCAATGGGCAGTCGGCATTTCTATTTATGCAACTTTTCTTAGTAGCAACACTTTTTTAGGAGTTCCGGGAAAAGCGTTTGGTTCAAACTGGAATGCATTTGCTTTTAGTCTTTCCATGCCGATTGCTGCATGGATCGCTGCAAAATATTTTATTCCGTTTTATCGCAGCAACGGCGACATATCTGCATACACTCATCTCGAACGTCGTTTTGGTCCATGGGCGCGCACTTATGTAGTGATTTGTTTTTTGCTCACGCAATTAACAAGAATGGGCTCGGTTTTTTTTGGAATCGCACTTAGTCTGCAGGCACTGACTGGTTACTCTATGCAGACAATTATGATCGTTGCCGGCATCATCATTATTATTTACACAGTGCTCGGAGGCATGGCCGCTGTTATCTGGACTGAAGTTGCGCAAGGTGTTATTAAAACTTTTGGCGCCATAATTATTTTATATTTCATCATTAATAAAATGCCCGGTGGAATCAGTCACATTATTGAAATTGGAAAAGCAAATAATAAATTCAGTCTTGGCAGTTTTCATTTTGATTTTACCACTTCTACATTTTGGGTGATATTTTTTTATGGCATTTTTATTAACCTAAATAATTTTGGGATGGATCAAAATTATATTCAACGTTATCAAACAACCCACTCTTCAAAAGATGCTGCGAAATCTTTATGGCTTTGTGTGAAATTATATCTGCCGGTCTCGCTGTTGTTTTTTATTATCGGTTCTTCATTGTTTGCATGGTACCAGGCACACCCCGAAATGCTTGATGCGATCAAACTAAGAACTGCATCAGAACAATTGCCGCATTTTTCTTCTGCAAAACAATTATCCGAATTTGCTGCTTCGCTAAAACCTGCCGATTACGGAGATAAAATATTACCGGATTTTATGGTAAATGTTTTACCCGTGGGAATAGTTGGAATTATTGTTTCTGCCATTCTTTCGGCAGCGATGAGCACCATCAGTTCTGGGATGAATGCATCTGCAACAGTTTTTACTTTTGATATTTATAAGCGGTTTGTAAAACGCGATATCACCAGTAAACAAACGCTCCGTATTTTATTTATTTCCACTTTTGTTATTGGCGTGCTGGCAATAACTATGGGCATAGCTATGATTGGAGTAAAAAGTATTCTTGATGCATGGTGGCAGCTTTCGGGGATTTTTGCTGCAGGTATGCTCGGGCTTTTTCTGCTCGGCATTTTCAGCCGCCGTGCAAAAAATGCAGCAGCTTTTATTTCAGTCATCATCGGCATTTTTGTTATTGCCTGGATGACATTACCATCTCTTATTCCCGAAAAATATTATTTTCTGCGAAGCGCGATCAACATTAATATGGTGATTGTAATTGGAACGCTCACCATTTTTCTCACCGGAATATTTCTTACTGCGTTGAGAAATTCATTTTTTGTAAAAAGAAAAAATGAAGATGTATAAAGTCGCCGCCCTTTGCAGGTCAAGATTTTTTTAGAAATTAAAACCAACTCTCACACCAAAATCGCCGCCGCCACTACTCTTGAAGTTAACGCCATACCTTAAGCCAAGTTCAAAAGCATTTAAATTAATACCTGCTGAAAGCGCGCCAATTCCTGTACCCGATGTTGTAGAAGCTAGATTTCCGTTTTGTCCGTAATAAGTTTTAAAAGAAGCATAGCCCAATTCTCCCATCACAAAAAATTTGTTGATTATGTATTTATATCCAAATCTTACGGGTATTTCCAAAGCTACTTTCTTCTTTACTCCGGGAATGGTTTTTGGGTCATAACCTATCCCACCAGTTGTTAAAGTAATAAAGCCAGGCCCTACGTGGTAGGAGAATCTTACGGTAAGTCCGATAGAAGCATTGTAAACATCTGAAAGCGGTGATGTAGGTATGCCCGCTTCAATTCCAAATCCAACACTGAACTTTTTGGTTTCTTTTTGCGCCATAGTTTTTACTGCGCAACATGCAATAAGCAAAAAAATAATAGCAGTCTTTTTCATACCGTTACATTTGGGTTTTGTTAAAAATGGGTTTTAAAATACAAGACTCGACAATATACACATTTCTGTCTTATGTGCCGTTTGCTTAACAAAACTGTTTTAGAGTTTCATTATTTAAATTAGTTTTATAACACAAACCTATTCCCCTGCATGGTATAAGGCAATAACACTTTTGGGTGATTTATTTAAAAAGCAGGTAGAAAAAATCAATTTGATTTAGCGATTAAAGAATTCATTTTTAAATCACGATGGTGAATTTTAAAAAAAGCCCTGATTTTAAGTTGTTGCCATTTGCATTAATGCTCTGCACTTTATTGGTGATTTATTTGTGCCCGTTTGCGCAGAATAAAATAGCAGTACAAACTAAAAGATGCCCTGTTAACACCATCAATTACAGGCAGGGCTTGATGAACAATTCGATTGTCGGTATCATTACGGATGTGCAGGGCTTTACATGGGTTTCCACATCAACCGGGCTTCAACGATATAACGGTTATTCGTTTCAAACTATAACGCCTGTTGCAGATGGCGATACCATCTTAATAAATTATCCTGTTTATTTTTTAGAAGGAAAAAATAATACTATTCTTATCGGTTACAAAAACGGTGTTTTGGAATATGACACGCAAAAAAATTCATTTAGGAAGATAATTGCTGCCGCTACTACTGCCAAATCAATGTACGCCCTGATGCCCATCAAACAAACGGATGAAAGTATTT
>DATHPY010000420.1:0-2634 GCA_035483315.1 Puia sp.
ATTACAGTATTGTTTTTGTTGGTCCTGTTGATAAAACATTTGAAAAAAGTAAATTAAATAATTTAAAAAATATTCATTTCACGGGATTGAAAAAGCTTGAAGAAATTCCGGCTTATATTTCGCATTTCAATATTTGCATGAATCCGCAAATGATCAATCCGCTCACTGTAGGAAACTATCCGCGTAAAATTGATGAATATCTTGTTATGGGTAAACCGGTAGTTGCTACCGCAACAATGGCAATGGAAATGTTTCGTGATTATGTTTTTCTTTGCAAAACAAAAGAAGATTATGTAACACAAATAAACCTGATTCTTTCCAACGAGCAGTTTTTAAGTGACAAGGAAAAAGAAAGAAGAATAAATTTTGCCCTTACTCATAGTTGGGAAAACAGCATTGGCATGTTGGGTGATGCGTATCACCAGGTTTTTAGTGAGAATAAAAAATAAGAAATGTCAACAACTGAAAAATCAAATAATAAAGCTACAGAAGTGCTGTTAACTGCAGCCTTCATTATTTTTTTAATTTTTATATTTATTAAATTTATTTTCTACTGACCCGAATGAATACCTATAGCCTTTTACATAAAAATAATTCTGAAGCAGGTTGGTTCAGGTATAATTTTCTTGAAAAAAAATTAAATACTGTTTCAGGCTATTTTATTTTATCACTACTGGCTGTAGGATGTGCATTTTGCACCACGTTGGTTGATGTTAAAACCGGTTTTCTTTACCTGGGGTTTTTTGTCGCGATCTTTATTATTGTTTTCTTTTTGCGCAATCCCTATTTCGGGTTATTTTTCACCATAGTTTTTTCATCACTTCCCACATTACTCGGCAGGCTAATGCCAAACGTTGACATTGCTTTTGGAAGCATTACCGATGTATTCGCCTATTTACTTTTTTTCAGCGTAATTATAAAATATAAATATCGCGCAGCATTAGACAAAAAATTTTTATTAAATCCCATTTCAATCGGGTTATTAATATTGCTCACGTTTTATATAATCCAGGTATTAAATCCAAACATGTTCAGTAAGCTGGGCTGGTTCAGTTTTACCAGGAAATATTTTCTCCAGTTGTGTTTTTTCTTATGCTGTTACTGTTTGTTTGACACCTGGAAAAAAGTAAAGTTTTTTATTTATTTCTGGATAATTTTTACAACCATACTCGCTGCGTACGCATGCAAACAGCAATGGTTCGGGTTGTTTGATTTTGAATGGAATTGGCTTAATGCTCATCCAAAACTATTCGGGCTTTATTTGCAATGGGGATTGCTACGCAAATTTTCAATCTTTTCAGATCCTGCAACTTCCGGAGTATATTTTGCTTCTATTGCCACGCAATGTATAGTTTTAGTGATAAGAGAAAAAAAGCTAAAATTCAGATTTTGGTTATCCGTTGCGGCAATGTTTAATTTGATGGCGTATGCTTATTCCGGCACAAGAACCGCAACGTTAATGATTGTTGCAGGAATTGCTTTTTATATGTTTGCCACAATTAATGAAAAAAGAACTTTACTATTTGGTTTTTTATGTGTGGTAGGGTTTCTAACGTTAATGTATATGCCTTTTAGTCCGCCGGCAATTGGTCGCATACGTTCAACTTTTACGCAAGGAAATAAAGACGCATCCGCAATAATCCGTGATGTAAACCGGCACCGCGTTCAACCTTACTTATACGAGCACCCGATGGGCGGCGGGATTTTTACCTGTATACCCGAAGGAAGTAAATATAATACCGGGCATTATCTTGAAAAATTTCCACCAGACAGCGGTTACATGAAAGTATTTGCAGAACAGGGATGGATAGGATTGGGAGTTTTGCTTATTTGCTATTATCTTTTTTTACGAACCGGAATTAAAAATTATTTTCAGGTTCAAAATCCCGACCTGAAAAATCACGGCATTGCATTAATAATAATGTTATTCACGTTAATGGTAGGTCAATATTCCCAAATTGCAATGGGTATTGATCCTCAAACATTTTATTATTTGGGAACACTGGTTATTTTTATAAGAATGCCGCTTTTCGATAAACAATTATCTCAACAAGAATCCTTTTTAAATAACAACAAATGAAACACCTATTATTTATAGCGCTTATGTTTTGCAGCATCGCTATTTACGCACAAGTACCAACCAATCCGAATTCTGCTTATCGTTTAAACAGCGATACAGGAAGAATGAGTGATGTACGCGAACGTCTTGTACAATTGGCGCTGCAAAATCCGCTTTACGAAATTGCAGACCATAATGTAACCATTGCAGAGTACAATATCCGTCTGGCAAAAACAAGCTGGTTAAGTTCAATTATCATAGCAGGTAACCTTAATGAATTCTCCATTGACCCGAAAGCCGCGGGTAATGCATCGGTTTATTATCCGAGATATAATTTTGGAATTACAATTCCTCTTGACATTTTTGCAAGAAGCAGCAACAATACAAAAGTTGCTTATGAAAAATATATGGTGGCGCAGTCTGAACGCAATGACCGCTTCCGTACGATAAAAGCGGATATACTTACCCGTTATGAAGATTATTTATTAGCGCAGGAAAAACTCACATTTCAATATAAGATCACCAAAGACGCTTTTGAAGCTTACAGCAAAGCGGAGATAGATTTCAAAAACAAT
>DATHPY010000421.1:0-2834 GCA_035483315.1 Puia sp.
AGAGCAAAATATAATTTAAGACATATAAATATTTTAGCTGACTACTTCGATCTTTCGCCTCGTGATTTCTTGCCGGAAAAACCGCTTCCACACTTTTATCCCGGCAGAGAAAAAAAAGTAATTCAAACTTCAAATGCTGTAACAAAAAAAACAAAAGCGATTTCCCGAACCAAAAAAATAAAAAAGAAATTTAAAAAATAAGGACAATAGTACCCCCTGAACTGAGCGTATTTTAATTTCATTTAATTACAAAAGATCAGGCGGCTGATTTTGGTTTTCACATGACTTCCTGCTTATCCCTGATATGTTCAGGGCGCAAAAAAAGGAGGGCTAAAAAGTTTACTAATAGAAAACTTTTTATATCTTTGTGAGGTGTTCAATATCATTGCACGCAAAACATTATTGGATTATTGTAAAAAATATCCCGGAGCTGCAACAGCTTTACAGGAATGGTATTACGAGTTGTTACAATCGGATTTTAAGAATTTCAATGAAGTCAGGAAAGTATACGGGAGCATAAGTTTGATCGGGGATGACCGGGTAATATTTAATATAATGGGAAACAAATACCGCCTGGTCGTGCGGATGGTCCTTGAATATAAAACCATCCAGGTAAAGTGGTTTGGCACGCATGCGGAATATGACAAAACAGATGCGCTGGGGGTAAAATTTAAAAAGAAAAGATCATGAAATTAAAAATGTTGAAATCAAAAAAAGAGTACGAAACATACCTGGAATGGGTTGATAAGATGTTTGATAAAAAGGTTAAGCCCAATACTCCGGAAGGCGAACTTTTACAAGTGGCCCTTTTACTGATCAGGGAATACGAAGATAAAAAATATCCGGTTCCATCACCTGATCCCATTGAAGCGATCAAATTGAAAATGGAGGAGAGAGGATTAAAAAATAAAGACCTTGTGCCTAAAGTAGGTACCAAGGGATACGTCTCCGCAATTCTTAATAAGAAAAAACCGCTCACTTTGGAACTTGCTAAAATGTTCTATCGTGAATTAGGCATATCTGCTGAAGTTTTGCTCTCATAAACGAAACATCT
Organism: Puia sp.; assembly: GCA_035483315.1. Lineage (GTDB taxonomy): Bacteria > Bacteroidota > Bacteroidia > Chitinophagales > Chitinophagaceae > Puia. The sequence goes on from DATHPY010000421.1 coordinate 1,055, forward strand.
TCTCTCTCTGAGTGAAATTTATTTGCATTTTTGCACCAATTAAAACAACAGACGAATATAATAGGGTGATGGATGAGATCCTGCGGCTCATGAACAATATGTAAATTTTTAGATACAAAAAGTAATTTTTTACAGATAATTACTCACGGTGGGTTTACTTTTCATTTTGTTCGACATCATCATGACAAAAGAAGAAAAAACCAATCAGTATCTCGCAATTAAATCAATGTTTCAAAGTGACAATGTCAAAAAAATGAAAGACATTGAAAAACTTTATCCGACTTTGATTGCTAAATCATTGAAAATAAATCATAGCAGATACATTCAAAAATTATATAAGCCAGAAGAGTTTACTATAAAGCAAATATTTACTCTCGCCAAATTACTTGATTTAAATCCTCAAACAATTTTAACCGTTATCGTAACTCAGGTATCTGCAAACCCAAAATTTTCTCAAAAGAAAAAATAAAATTATTTTTCTTAAATGCTCAACAAAAAAGTGAGCTTTCTTTCTTTCAGGATGAATTTTTTTATAATTTTAATGTATGGTAATAGAAAGAACAGGTAAAGAAATCATATTCCGGTTACCGCCGGATATTGATGTTTCCGGACTTCAGCGTATCGTGAATTATCTTAAATATAAAGAAACAATCATGAAAAGCAAGGGTACGGAATTACAGGCTAGTCAACTAGCGGATGAGTCTAAGAAACGCTGGTGGAAAGAAAATAAACAACGCTTCATAAAGAAGTGAATATAGTTGTTGATACCAATATCGTATTCAGCACACTGCTGAACCCCCGCTCTTCCATTGGCGAAATCCTGATGAACATACAGGATCAATTTAAATTTTTTGCCCCTGAACTTTTAAAAGAAGAATTAAACAGATACGCTCAAAAAATCTCGGCTTCTTCCAAACTTAACAACAGTGATTTAGCTGTTGTTAAAGAATTATTATTTTCCAACATTTCGTTTGTATCAGAAGAGTTGATCAGCAAAAGGTCATGGGCAGAAGCATATGCATTGACGAAAGATGTTGATGAAGATGATACGCCTTTTATTGCGCTTGCCATTGAACTGCACACAGCCTTATGGACGGGAGATAAAGTATTGCGCGAAGGCTTAACCAAAAAAGGATCGGCCATTATAATTTCCACAGGGGATTTAAAAAGACAACTTAAGTAACATTATTAAGCTTGCAGCGTTGCCTGGACTATAAATCAAAATAAAATGAACTGGAAAGTAATTAAAACCGGGACTCAATATAAAAAGCGATCATGCGGACGATGGAAATATTCCATGCCGCGACAGGCACACCCGAGGCGGATGAATTAGATTTACTTATCGTGCTTGTAAAAGATTACGAGGATAAGCATATTGTTTTGCCTGAGCTGGATTCAATTGATGCTATCAAATTAAAAATGGAAGAAAGGGTTTAAAAGCAAAAGACCTGGAACCCTTTATTGGAACTAAATGGCATGTATCGTCTATTCTCTTGGGACGCTGGGAATTAACTTTAAAAATGGCACAGAAGTTAAAGGATTTTTTTCAGCTGCCCCCGATGTGTTCATGCATCATACTGCGTAACAAAAATTGACAGTTTTATCCCTTCTGACAATTTTTCCCCATTCCTTTGGATGAATTGACCACTTGTTTGTATTTCTTAAATATATGGTAAGCAGGATATCCTTTTTGATCGCAAAATTCAACCGCGCAGAACTCTCTGTTGAAGAACAATTGGAATTAAACGGATGGATCAGCCACTCGGCAGAAAATGCAAGT
>DATHPY010000422.1:0-3407 GCA_035483315.1 Puia sp.
GTTTTGATTCCCTGAATTAATAAATAAGCGTCGAACGGATTTGCGCTGCCACCAATTAATACATGCCATTTCCATACTTTTGTTTTCATCGCCTCAATATCCCTGCTTAATAAAACACCGCCAATTGCGGAGCCATGTCCATTTAAAAATTTTGTAGTTGAATGAAAAACAAAATCAACACCGTATTTAAAAGGCTGCTGCAAATAAGGAGTGGCAAAAGTATTATCAACCGTAACAATGATGTTATGTTGTTTTGCAATTTTAGTAACTGCTTCAATATCCACGCACTGAATGGTAGGGTTAGCAGGCGTTTCAATATGAATAAGTTTTATTTTATTTTTTTTGATGGACTCTTCAACCAAATTCAGATTGCGCATATCAACGATCACGGTTTTAATTCCATTGTCTAAAAGAACTTTATGCATCAGTTCATAAGTTCCACCGTACAAAGAAAAATGCGATAACAAAGTATCGCCACTTTGCAAATTACTCATAAACATCGTTGTCATTGCGGCTTGCCCGCTCGAATGCAATAACGCTTTTAATTTCATCGGGCTGCCATCTTCATTTTTTAATTTGAATGCTTCTAATGCAGCAATGGTTTGCTCCGCAACTTTAAAAGTTGGATTACCCCAGCGACTGTAAATATTTTCTTTATCCTTTCCAGCAAAGCGCTCCATGCCTTGTTGCGCGGTGTCAAAAGTAAAAGTTGATGTTGCATAAATTGGCGGAATATGTGAATACTCTGCATGTGCATTGCCTGCGGCGTGTAATGCAACGGAACTGATTCCGGTTAAATCGAATTCTTCTTCTGGCATCTTTAAATTAATTGAATTGAAAAGAGATCAAAAGTAAATGATAATCCTTAATTGATGTCAATCAGAAATGGACTATCGGAGCATAAAATTCACCGTCAGTTATTGATAATGTAACCGGAGGCCCGCTGGCATAACTGGCAAGATAATTTCCTGTAAATGTACCTTTGACCTCTGTTGAAGTTATAGATGTTATGGTCAATACAAACGTGGGAGCCGGCATTCCGCCTACATCTTCAATGTCAAAATCTGGTTTAGTGGGGTCGTTGTTACCTAAATTATAGTCAGTATATAAAACAGTGTCGTTAAAATTATACGAATAGGTATAAGTAGCAGCGGGAATTGTTTTACCGCCTATCGTCAGGTCAATAAAAAAAGCCGTATCCATGTTGTTGCTGGTGGAGTTAAAATCCAAATTTATCTGTGAAGTGTCTGCCAGGTCAGGACTGATATCCACAAAAATATGGTTGGTCCATTTGATGAATGTGTCGTTGACTTTAAAAGTGACATAATATTTTCCGTTGCTTGCGGAATTCTTTTTGCACGATGTGGAAACGACAATAAAAAATAAAAATAGAATAAACAGCGCAGGTATTTTTTTCATAAGAATAGTTTAGAGTTAAGCGAATAAAAAAAAAAAAATAATTTTTTGGCAAGATAATTATTTATTCTTGGTTAATAAGCCCACTTCACCAAAGTAGCGCCCCATGTAAAGCCACCGCCAAATGCAGCAAACACGAGGTTGTCTCCTTTCTTTAATTGTTTTTCCCAATCCCAAAGACAAAGAGGAATTGTTCCCGAAGTTGTGTTGCCATACCGCTGAATATTGATCATCACTTTTTCTTTGGTTAGCCCCATTCGGTTTGCAGTTGCATCAATAATTCTTTTATTTGCCTGGTGCGGGACAAGCCATGCAATATCTTCTCCGGTAAGATTATTTCTTTCTAATAATTCTGCGCTTACATCCGCCATTCCTTTTACTGCGAATTTAAAAACCGCTTGTCCTTCCTGGTAAATAAAATGTTCTTTGTTGGCAACAGTTTCGTATGTGGATGGCCGTAAGGACCCACCTGCTTTCATGTGTAAATGCGATGCGCCGCTTCCATCACTTCTTAAAATGCTGTCTAAAATTCCGTAGCCATCATAGTTTGGTTCTAATAAAACTGCGCCGGCGCCATCTCCGAAAAGAACACAAATTGTTCTGTCGCTGTAATCAACGATAGAACTCATTTTATCTGCGCCAACAACAACTACTTTTTTGTAACGTCCGCTTTCTATTAAACTTGCGCCCATTGTTAAGCTGTATAAAAAGCCTGAGCACGCTGCAGCCAAATCAAAACTCCACGCATTTTTTGCGCCTATTTTATCACAAACCAAATTTGCAGTTGATGGAAAAAACATATCCGGCGTAACGGTGCCTACAATAAGTCCGTCAATTTCTTCTGGAGAGATTCCGCGTTTTTTACATAATTCCAGCACAGCCGGCGCGCATAGATCTGATGTGGCTTTGCCTGGTTCAGTTAAAATTCTTCTTTCTTCAATTCCTGTGCGGGTGCGAATCCATTCATCGTTTGTATCAACAATTTTTTCGAGGTCTGCATTGGTTAATTTTTGTTCAGGAACATATCCTCCAATTGCAGTTATGGCAGCGGTAATTTTTTGGCTCATCGGGCAAAAATAATTTGAAAATGTGAGAATGTGAAAATGATGTATGAAGTTAGAAGTATGAAGTCAGAAATAAGAAATTGATGGAACACAGATCTTTTATGATGGTTATGATAAATTAAAAATTTTGCCACAGCGAAAAATAGAATGAAAAGCGCTTCACAGATTTCCGACTTCTGATCTCCGACTTCATACATCATGCTTCCGACTTCTTGCTTTTTTCCTATTTTCGCTACCATGATTGCTTTTATACGTGGTGATTTTGTTTATAAAACTCCGGCAATAGTTCATGTGGATGCGCATGGAGTTGGATATGAATTGCAGATAAGTCTCAACACTTATTCTAAAATTCAGCATCTCGATAAAGGTGTTTTACAAACATATTTTCATGTTCGGGAAGATGCGCAGATTTTGTACGGATTTTTTGATGTTGCAGAAAAAGAGATGTTTATATTGTTGATCAGCGTGTCGGGAGTTGGCGCCGTAACCGCAAGAATGATGCTGTCATCCATGAAACCGGAAGAAATTGCGCGTGCCATTTTAAATGGAAATTCTGCGCTGCTTGAAAGTATAAAAGGAATAGGAAGAAAATCTGCTGAAAGAATAATTTTAGAACTCCGCGATAAGGTTTCCAAAACCATATCCGAATCAAATATTTCCCCATTGATAAACAATACCTTGGAGCAAGATGCGTTAAATGCTTTGATCGCTTTGGGCATAGGAAAATCTGCCGCTGAACAAGCCTTAAAAAGAGTGCTTTCAGGCGAACCGGAAATCACCAAAGTTGAGGACGTTATTAAAAAAGCATTAAAAATCTTGTAAGCCTATTGTAAGCAATTTCTACCTAACTAATTACTGAGGAAGGTTGACTCGTTTTTTCCAGATACTTAACAAAGCGGTGGTTTTTACCGTGTTAATTGTTGTTGT
>DATHPY010000423.1:0-6436 GCA_035483315.1 Puia sp.
TCTATCTGGAATGCATAACCTACAAATTGGATCTCGTCAAGATTAATTGTTTCAAGAACTTCTCTTCTATAACAAACAAAACCTGCGGTTGGATCTTCAACAGGCATCCAGGTTATCAGCTTTGTATAAATTGATCCGCCTTTTGAAAGAAGCACTCTGTCCCATGTCCAGTTTACATTACCACCGCCGGCCACATATCTTGAGCCAACGGCAACATCTGCACCTTCCTTGTCGCAAGCATCATACAAACGCGAAAGATCTTTAGGATTATGTGAGAAATCAGCATCCATTTCAAAAATGAATTTATATCCGCGATTGAGCGCCCATTTAAATCCAAAAATGTAAGCAGTTCCTAAACCTGATTTTTTTGCTCTTTCCTCAAGAAATAATGCGTTGGGGTATTTTAAACGAAGTTGTTCAACTATTAATGCCGTGCCATCCGGGGAACCATCATCAATTACAAGAATATGAAAACCTTGCTGGAGGGAAAATATAGCTTCGATGATATTGGCAATATTTTCCTTCTCGTTATAAGTTGGTATAATAACAATTTTTTGCACCAGCGTATAAGCTTTGTTATAAAGTTAATATTTTTTAGGGCGTGGGAAAACCAAACATTAATCACATTTACCTTTTATCCCTTTTTTAACAGGGTACGATTTAGAATTTCGGTAAGCTTTTGCTTGGTGTGCATAGGGAAGTCTCCCTTCATCATCCAATCATAGTATTGAGGTTCAGCTTTTAATACTTCCGCCACAGCGCGGCCTTTGTATTTACCAAAGTTAAATATTTCTACGCCATTTTCAAACGCAAATCTGCGTGCAAAATCAACAATTTGTTCTTCACCCAAAAATTTCAGTATGCTTTCTATATTATCTCCCAATTGTGGATATTTTACCAGTTGAGCTTCCAATACTTCCCAGGTAGCTGTCGCGTCTGCTTCGGCGCTATGAGCGTCTTCAAGGGTCTTTTCGCAATAAAACTTATAAGCAGCGCTTAATGTTCGTTGCTCCATTTGGTGAAATATCTTTTGCACATCTACTAATCTTCGTCCTTTGCAATCAAAATCCATTCCGATGCGCAAAAATTCTTCCGCGAGCAAAGGAATATCAAACCGGTTTGAATTATAACCGGCCAGATCGCAATTTTCAATGAACTGTTTTAGTTCGTTTGCCATTTGTTTAAAAGTGGGCGCATCCTTCACCATTTCATCCGTAATTCCATGCACTGCAGAAGATGCAGCAGGAATGGGCATTTCCGGATTAAGCAATTTGCGTTTAACCGTTTTACTACCATCCGGCATTATTTTCACGATCGCAATTTCAACGATCCTGTCCGACCCCAGGTTAACACCTGTTGTTTCCAGATCAATTACTGCCAGTGGTTTTGTAAGTTGTAACATGCAAGCAAAAATATTGGTTTAAATTTTGGTACTGAACTTTAATACAAACATCAGCATTTATTTTATCGGGCTGCTTCATTTGTAAATTTATTGAACAATTTTATTTGCAAATGTAATCATATCTGTTCCATCATAATCACCGGAACTCATCAGGAGCAAGTTAGCGTTTTTGTAAAACTGTTGTTCAAGCCATTTCATCAATTCTTCTTTTTTATTTATTACGACTAATTCTTTTTTATTGAATCCTTCAATTACTTTTTCTTTGGATAATTCAGGCATGCGTTTTAATTCGAGTGCATGAGAAGAATAAAATATCGCCGCAACATCTGCATTATTCATCACATCTTTATATTGAATCATAAATTTTTCATTAAGACTGCTATAAGTGTGCAATTCTAAAACTGCTATTAATTTTCTATCCGGAAATTGTTGCTTAACCGCGTCAATAGTAGCTTTTACTTTAGATGGAGCGTGCGCAAAATCTCTGTAAATATTTGTTGAATCATTCGAAGCTAATAATTCTAATCTTTTAGAAGCGCCTGTAAATGTGCTGATGGCATTTACAAAAGTTTTTGGATCAACTCCCAATTCTTTACATGCATACCACGCTGCATGAAGATTTAAAAGATTGTGATCGCCAAAAATTTTTAACTCCCCGGTTTCGTTTTCTAATGTGAGAATTGTTTTTCCGTTTTGCAATTTATACTCAGGAATATTGTAAGGAATTTTTCTGATCGAATTATTTGCGTCGGCAACAATTTGTTTTAAAATGTTATCGGTTTCATTATAGATCAATAATCCGTTTGGTTGAATTTTATCAATAAAAATTCTGAACTGGTCGAGATAATTCTCAAACGTTGGGAACATATTAATGTGATCCCATGCTATGCCGGTTATAATAGCAATATGCGGAAAAAGAAAATGAAATTTAGGAATAGGTTGGATAGCGCTCGCAGGATATTCATCTCCCTCACAAACGATTATTGGTGCATTGCTGATTTTTACTGATTGGGAAAATCCCTGCAGTTTTGCGCCAACCAAATAATCAAAATCTTTTCCTGCTTCTTTCAACACATGCATGATCATGGCTGTTGTTGTAGTTTTCCCATGACTGCCACCAACAACTACGCGTGTTTTTGTTTTGTTTTCTTCATAAATATATTCGGGGAAAGAATAAATTTTTAATCCAAGTTGTTTTGCTTTTTCTAATTCAGGATTATTTTGCTTGGCGTGCATTCCCAAAATAACAGCATCCAGATCCGCATGAATTTTTTCAGGAAACCATCCATTTTCTTTCGGCAATAAATTTTCATTTAATAAGTTCGATTTAGCAGGTTCAAATATTTCATCATCACTTCCGGTAACAACATAGCCTTTTTTCTTCAGGCTGATAGCCAGTTGATGCATAACACTTCCGCCTACTGCAATAAAATGTACGTTCATTGATTAAAAATAATGCTCAATATCAAGGTTTTAATTCACTTAAAAAAAGAAACACTTTCACTTGCATTTTTGAATTTTTTATATTTATTTTGAAGCATCCTTGTAACTATCTATTCCCTTTCCTTTCTTTCTCTATCCTTCAGATCAACCGTACCTATATTTTGTGTTTATCCCTATGATCAACCAGAAACACTGGTTAATAAACATTAAAAATACCACAAATGAAAAAAGCAATTTTAATTATTGGGCTGATCGCTTTTGTTGCGATTGCACTGGTTTCATGCTCGGCACAAAGAAGCGGTTGCAAAACTACACAATATTATATTGGCTACGGAAGCCGTTAATTGTTGTTGACAATCTGCAATAAAATTTCAAGGTTATCTTTTTAAGATAACTTTTTTTATTTCCAGATCACAACGAGCATTCCTGCAAAAACTAATCCGGCGGCTAACAAAAGTTTTGGAGTAATTGGTTCTTTCAAAAAAAGAAAAGATAACAACACTACAAGCAATAAGCTTCCTTTATCAATGATACTTACTTCAGATGCTTTTCCCAATTGAAGCGCCCGGTAATAAAATAACCACGACAAACCAGTTGCAATTGCTGATAATATTAAAAATATCCAATTGCTTTTTGATAGTGATGGCAACTCGTTGGTTGATTTTTTTAAAAAAACTATTGACCAGGTAATTAATAAAATTATTGCCGTGCGGATTGCTGTTGCAAGATCGGAGTCAATATTTTTTAATCCTGCTTTTGCGAAAATGGCTGTCAGCGCGGCAAATAAAGCCGAAAGCAATGCAAAATAAACCCAGGGGGAAATAGTAAACATTTTGAAGATTTATCCGCGCAAGGTAAATGTAAATTACAGATCAATGCAAAATGAGATTTCGTTTTTTGCCTTTGTTATCAACTATTATTGCAGACAAAACATTATCGTCAATATTTAAAAACCTTGATGATTGTGATAAGAAAGATGAGCCATAATATAATTCCTGTTTTCGCGATGATCCGTTTTTATATTTCAATATAACCTCAACATCCGAAGGTTGCGTTGCAATGCAATTCACATTCTTTTTTAATTCAAAAATTTTAAGCGGACCCCGATTTTGTCCGGCAGCTAAAAAACATTTGTTGTTTGCTCCTTTAAATTTCACTAATGCTTTTCCGTTACCCGGAATAAAAATTCCGCTTTGCAAAATAGATTCGGGAGTAAAATTTCCTTTTCCGTCTCCTTTTAAAAATAATCCGTTAAGTGCATCATATCTTCCTGTTGAAACTTCAGTTCCATAATCATTTCCATTCATTACAACATCCAGGTTTCCATCGCCATCAAAATCTTCGGCAACCATTCCATTAATAACAGAAAATTGAGCTTGCGCCGGTAATGGTATCATTGTAAATTTTCCATTGCCATCATTTCTGATATAAGAAGTTTGAAAATTATTTGCTTGTAATATTGTTGCGCCTTTTTTTTGTTCCGGACTAAGAACCTGATCCATAGTTGCTACTGCATAAGATTTGTAATCAGGAAATTTTTTTCGCATGGAAGTCATCTGCTTTAATAGATCATCCCGCGTTTCCGAAGGAAATTCTTTTTTATCTCCATTTTTATCCGGAAGATATAATGACGTGATCATATCGTACACGCCGTTATTATCAAAATCTTTTCCATATACACGAACGGGATATTGTTCGCTCGCGCGATAAAAAGAATTTTTGCCAAGATTACCAATGATGTAATCAATGTCGCCATCATTATCAAAATCGCCGGCAACGATTGTATTCCACCATCCCGTTTGAGTACTGATGCCGGAAGATGGAGTGATATTTTTAAAAACTCCTTTATCATTTTTTAAAAAAGTAACAGGCATCCATTCACCGGCAAGTATTAAATCCGGCCAACCATCATTATCAAAATCAGTCCAAATAGCATCACAGACCATTCCGATATTATTAAGATCTTTTGCTACTTCATTGGTGACATCAGTAAATTTTATATGCCCGTTTTTTGAATCGTTACGATAAATAAAACTCGACACAGGTTGTGGATACTCACCGGGTTTCACTCTTCCGGAAACAAATAAATCAAGATCGCCATCATGATCATAATCTGCTGCGCGAACGCAAAATTTACTCGTAAAATTTTTAGGTAACGCACTCGAATCCAAAGTAAAATTTCCTTTGCCATCATTAATATATAATCTATCCTGGTAGGCTTCACTGCCAGAAGTATTTTCATAACCACCGCTGCACACATACAAATCCAGATCACCGTCACCATCCGCATCAAATAATAAAATGCCTTCGTCATCAGCAATTTTATTTTTGGCGTCTGTATTATTCATCAACGATTTTTGAATAAATTTTCCATTGGGCTGTTGCAAAAATATTTGAGCGCTGTACGAAGCGGAGCCGCCAATAATAATATCATCTAACCCATTGCCATCAACATCTCCAACAGCTAACGATGGTCCGTATTCAGAAAATTTATGAGGCAGTAATCTTTGAATATTGAAATCAATAAAGTCGGTTTCCTGCTGCTGATAATGAATATTTACAGAATCAGTAACTTCTTTGAAAAGTGTATTAGTCGCAATGGAATTATGGTCGTAAGAAAAAGTAAGGTTGGCATCGGCAATATCTATTTTCAGCACCTGGTCCGCTTTCACATTTTGCAACAACTGCATTTTTTTATTTGGCCATTTCACAATAACGGAATCTACAACCGAAATATTTCCCAAACCGAAATGAGCTATATCCTGAATGGTTGATAAATATCCGCGGTAAGGAGTGTATTCATAAACTTGCTGCTTTCCATGATCATAATGCAATTCTATCAAAGCGCCGAATCCATCTTTATTTAAACCATCGCCCGTAAGTTTTATTTGCAGGTAATGACTATTGTCTTTATTATTTTCGCGCGATGTATTGCGGAATATCATCGCTTCATCATTGATGTTGTTTATAATTAAATCCATCGCGCCGTCATTATCCAAATCCGCATAGGCGGCACCGTTAGAAAAGGCAGGAATTGTTAACCCCCAGGCTTTTGATACATCAGTGAAAGTGAGGTCTCCGTTATTACTGAAAGCAGAGCTATGTATTTTTACCTGCGGAATCTGTTCTAATATTGATTGTTTTGAAGTGTAGTTATTTGCCAGTTTGTGAAAATTAATAAAATCATGATCGGTTACATCTTTTGGATAGCCGCTGGTGATGATGACATCTCTATAACCGTCATTATTAAAATCCGCGACCATCGGGGTCCAGCTCCAATCAGTCTCAGAAATTCCACTGTAAAAACTTATCTCACTAAATATCGGGTCTCCTATTGAATCCGAATTATTTATTCTTGGTCCCTGGTTCAATTGAAGACTATTTCGAACATATTGATATTGATATCCGAAATAATCAGAGTTTTGATACATCAGATAATTGTTGGCATTTAAAAAAACTTTTTTGCGATAATTATCCGCAGGGTTCATATCTAATTCAATTAAATCAGCAAGCCCATCATTATTAATATCTTCAATATCCTGACCCATTCCATTTGCGGAAGTATGTTTAAAGTAAGATTTTACTTTGTTA
>DATHPY010000424.1:0-4323 GCA_035483315.1 Puia sp.
TCTTTTTGCGAATATTTTTGACTGGTAAGTTTGTAAATAAGAGATGTATCCTGCAAAAATGAATTGCAGTCCTGTTCACTTTTTTGCAAAAAACCCTGGATGGCATTTTCAAAATATTTTACAGAAGCATTTCTGCCTGAATAAATATTTGTTCCCCACGCGGCAATAAATAATATTATTATTGCAATGAGGAGATAAATATTTTTTTGTAAAACGTTTTTTAGAAAAGAGTTCAATCCGGTAATTTTTGTTTTTTAATGGAGTTCCAGATATTATTCATTTCTTCGAGGCTCATATCATAAAGATTTTTTCCTTTTTCAGTTGCTTCTTTTTCCATTTGGTTAAAACGGGATATAAATTTTTTATTCGTTTTCTCCAGTGAGTTCTCTGCGTCTATTTGCAAAAACCGTGCGTAATTGATCAGCGAAAAAACCAGGTCGCCGAATTCTTCTTCAATTTTCGATTTGTTTTCTGACGCGATCGCTTCATGAAGCTCGTTTATTTCTTCCTTAACTTTCTCCCAAACGTCTTCTGTTTTTTCCCATTCGAATCCTACTTGTTTTGCTTTTTCCTGCAACCGCATTGCTTTTACTGTTGCCGGCAATGATATGGGAACTCCATTCAATAATGTTTTTTTTCCCTGTTCCAGTTTTATTTTTTCCCAATTCTTTTTTACGTCCTCTTCATCATTAACTTTTACGTTGCCGTAAATATGCGGGTGGCGGACAATCAATTTTTCACAAATTTCTTTGATAACCTCATTTATGGAAAATTGATTTTGCTCTTCGGCAATTTTTGAATAGAAAACGATGTGCAATAAAAGATCGCCGGCTTCTTCTTTAATTCCATTCCAATCGTGCATTGTTATTGCATCTGCGAGTTCATAGGTTTCTTCGATGGTCATTGAACGTAAAGTATCAATGGTTTGTTTTCTGTCCCACGGACATTTTTCCCGCAGATCATTCATTATTTCAACCAAACGGGTAAAGGAATCAGCAGCTTCATTCATAAAAAATATTTAGCTAAATGGAAATTGCAGAAATAATAGTGAAAATCGTGAATAAAATAATATCCACAATCAAAGCAAGAAAACCAACTATGCAATATTTCAAAAAAGTCTTAAATCTTCTCTGCATATAAAAAACACGCATCGCCTTATAGGTGTATATAAATACATAGATATATATTGACACGCTTATTATAGTGTCCACAACATCTAACCATAGCCATGAAGTGATGCTTGATAATTTATAAAGAATGATCAATAACAACATTAAAATAAATATTGCGCAATAAAGATGAATGGCGAAAATGCCATGATTGGTATAATAAAATTGCTTTCGGCGTATATAAACTAATTTTAAAATCAGTGCAAAAAATGGAAGCGAAATGAATAATATTTTGGGAAAAGAATGAAGAAGGTTTTCTTTAAAATGTTCAAAATAGCTTTTCTTATCTTTTCTCACTTCTTCATTAATAGCAATAAGTTTCCGGTTGAATAATTGTTTGAAAAATCCATCTTTTTTATTTTCCGGTAGTTGTAGTTGCGCGGAATCGTAGGCCGCAACTGTTTTGTAATTCTCCCAAACGTCTTCCGTGCTATCATTTTCAGACCTTTTTTTTAATGCGCTGTCCATCTTATTTGCAACTTCATTGGGAATGCCGGCTTTTTTTAAGCTGTCTAAATTAGCCCGCACAAAAAGTAACGGTATTTCATCTTCTGTAAATTTTTTTGTTGTGGTATCTCCGTAAACTTTTTTTGCAGCTGCAATTTTTTCATTAATGTCATCCAAACTGTCTTTAATTTCACTTGCAACATCTTTATCTGAATTTGAAACTAATTTTTTCTCTAAAATATTTTTTTGACCTTCCCAGTCAGAAATTCCTTCTTTTAATTCTTTTGATGATTTATCCTTTACATTAAAATTTACCATTTTATTGCCCACAGCCAGCGAAAAAAATATAAGAAAAAAAATGGCAGATGTAAAAACATACATTCGTATTGGGTTAAGATAACTGGCGCGTCTGCCGATCATATATTCTTTGGATAGAAATCCCGGCTTTGTGATCAGTAATTTTACCGTGCTGAAAAATTTTCCGTCGAAATGTGTGATGTCGTTAAAAAAATGAGTGGTTAGATGCCACACAGTTTCTTTCAGTTCCAGGTTTTCCTGTCCGCAAACATGGCAGTATCTTCCATATAAATTTGCATTGCAGTTTAAGCAGATTCTTTCCTTACGTTCTTTTAAATGCGACACAAAAATTAATTAAAAACCAAGTAACATTGCAGCTTCACAATTTTTTAAAAGTGTTAACGCATTAAAGAAGCTGTTTTTTCGTTACTTAATTTGGGTTTATGTTTTAAATGATTATAATGAAATTAAAAATGAAGTTATTGATTAAATCAATATTGTTTGTGTTGTTGGTTCAAACAGCGTCTGCGCAATATTATTATAAAGATATTTTAGCCACACAGGAATCAATAAATAAGGAAAAAAGCTATAAAGAAAATAAAGTCAAATCTGTTCAGATGATCAGTAAAAATGGAAATGACGAGATGGAAGAAGGATTTGTTTGTAAACAAAGCGTAACAGATAATTTTTTGCAGATTGAAACATACAGCAAATCGAAATTTACTCCCGAATCTTTTCAAACAACGGTTTATTCAGAAAATGGATTAATAAAAAGAACTGTTGATACAAGTAAATCATTTTACAGTGTTACCGATTACCAGTTTAATGAAGCTGGGCTGTTGACAAACATCACCAACACATCAACGGAAACTGATAACCAGGTTAAAGATGTGGAAGAACATCAATGGCAGTACGATAAAAACGGAAAGCCTTCCCTGATGATTAAAATAAAAAACAGCACAGACACAACTTATTTCCATTTTGTAATTGATGATAAAGGAAATGTTGCAGAAGAACATGCATCACATAAAAATTTGCCGCAGCAACCCATTTATTATTATTATAACAATGAGAATAAACTCACTGATATTGTGCGGTACAACGATCGTGCAAAACGATTGCTGCCAGACTATATTTTTTCCTATAACGAAAGCGGTACACTAACGTCAATGGTTATGGTACCGGAAGGAAGCAACGACTATCAGCGATGGGTATATAATTATAATGACAAGGGATTGAGAATGTTGGAAACCTGTTTAAATAAACAGAAGCAAACCCTGGGAAAAATATATTACCAATACAATCTCAGCAAATAATTTTTTGATCTTTAGCCGTTTCTAAGCTTAGTATCGAGTATAATTTCGATACCTAAATAGTATTTTTTGTTTATTTAAAAAGATATTTCTTAGTTTTGTTTTTTTAAAAGTTTAGAAAGTTATTTTCTCCTATGAGTACTTTTCGCAATCCGGACTGGCTCACTGAATATGATTACCAGTACGCCAATATTGACAGCATTCCTGAGAATGTTTACAATACAATCAATGATAAACTTGATGTTCTTTCAAGTGAAACTCCCGAAGTAAGTATTATTATAGCGGCGTGGAATGAAGAGGAAAAATTATTAGCTGCCGTAAGCTCTCTCGCAAATAATAAAACAAATGTTCCTGTTGAAATAATTGTTGTTAATAATAATTCAACAGACAGAACGCAGGAAGTTATAGATAAACTGCATGTAAATACTTTTTTTCAACCTATGCAAGGCTGTGGACCTGCCCGGCAACTTGGTTTGGAAAAAGCGCGCGGGAAATATATTTTAACTGCAGATGCAGATTGTATATACCCGGAAAAATGGATTGACAAAATGGTATATGAACTTAAAAAGCCCGGCGTGGTTTGTGTTTATGGCCGCTACTCATTTATCGCCAATAAAAAAACTTCCAGATCGAAATTGTTTTTTTATGAAAAGATAAAAGATGTGATGGCAGATATCAGGCATTATAAAAGACCACACATGAATTGCGTTGGATTAAGCATGGGCTTTATAGCGGAACATGCCCGTAAACTCGGATTTGTTATGCGCGATATTCGCGGCGAGGATGGACGCATGTGTTTTGATTTGATGAAATATGGAAAAGTTACACAGGTAAAAAATAAAAGATTTCGTGTGTGGACAGGCACCCGCACACTTGATAAAGATGGAACTATTTTTAAGGCATTAAAAGTGCGTGTTATTAAAGAACTCAAACGCGCGTCTGATTATATTAAACTTCATCCGCAGCACGATACTAAGACATCCGGGAATTAATTTTTCAGGAAAAATAGTTTTTTTCAATTCATTTTTTTTGCGGACGCTTTTTTTTCGATTTAATAATCTTCAACTTTACAATTAAAATTTTTTACGGGCTTCTAC
>DATHPY010000425.1:0-6038 GCA_035483315.1 Puia sp.
TTCTTCCATTTTTAATTACCCCACATTAACATGGGCGGATATTGGCGCTATCGGTTGGTTGGTTGATGGCGCAGCGATAATGAATCAAATCCCATTATGCCGCTGTAGTTACGGACCTTATGCACGCGCGATGATTCGTATTTGCAAAGAAGAAAGTTTTCATCAGCGACAGGGTTTTGAAATATTATTAACGCTGAGCAAAGGAACAGAAGCGCAACGTAACATGGCGCAGGATGCAATCAACAGATGGTGGTGGCCAAGTATAATGATGTTCGGACCAAATGATGATGCATCGCCACATTCAGCACAAAGCATTGCATGGAAAATAAAACGTTTCAGCAATGATGAATTGCGGCAAAAATTTATTGACATGTGTGCAGACCAAATAAAAATTTTAGGCTTTACACTACCGGATGAAAAATTAAAATGGAATAAAGAAAGAAAGCATTACGATTTTGGAGAGATCAATTGGGAAGAATTTTGGAATGTGGTAAATGGAAATGGTCCTTGCAATAAAGAAAGATTGGCTGCAAGAATAAAAGCGCATGAGGATGGCGCGTGGGTAAGGGAAGCTGCGGAAGCGTATGCAAATAAAAACCCTCGACCCCCGAAGGTGAGATTAGCAGCCGCGACTTCATAATTAATTCACAGAAGAAAATATTATATGCAGGAAGAAAATAAAAAAGATCTCAATACAAAGACTGTTTCAAACAACTTTACTTCAGGAGCAAGAGGCGAATGGCCATTATGGGAAGTATTTATCAGAAGCAAACAAGGTCTTGATCACAAACATGCTGGCAGTCTGCATGCAGCTGATGCACAAATGGCAATTGAAAATGCGCGTGATGTTTATACCAGAAGAATGGAAGGCGTTAGCATTTGGGTGGTTGAATCAAAATACATTCATGCGTCAAATCCCGATGAAGCATCATCATTGTATGATCCTGCAAATGATAAAGCGTATCGTCATCCTACGTTTTATAATTTGCCTGATGAATTGAAACACATGTAATGGATCAACTTATCAACTATACTCTTCATCTCGCAGATGATGCATTGATTTTAGGACACAGAAACAGTGAGTGGACGGGTCACGGACCAATATTGGAACAAGATATTGCTATTTCAAATATTGCATTAGATCAGATCGGGCAGGCAAGAAATTTTTATCAGTATGCGGCTGTATTAATAAACAATTCAGCAATTGAACAATTCAACAATATAACTTCACAACCCCCAACGGAAGACACTCTCGCTTATTTTCGCAATGCCAATGATTTTAAAAATTGTTTATTGGTTGAGCAATCAAATGGCGATTGGGCAAAAACAATTTTACGTCAATTTTTTTTCAGCGTTTATCAATATTTTTTATACCAGCATTTACAAAACAGCATTGATGAAACGCTTGCTGCCATTGCAGAAAAATCTTTAAAAGAAGTTACTTATCATTTGCGATGGAGCAGCGAATGGGTAATTCGTTTGGGTGATGGAAGTGAAGAAAGTCATTCGCGCATGATAAAAGCTATTGACAATCTGTGGATGTTTACGGAAGAAATGTTTCAAGCTGCGAGTTATGAAGTGATAGCTGTGAAGAAAGGTTTTGGTGTTGATGTTTCTTCATTAAAAAATGAATGGATGAAAAAAGTGAAAGACATTTTTGATGAAGCGACACTATCAATTCCTGAAAATGTATTGATGCAAAAAGGTGGCAAAAAAGGAAAACATACAGAACACCTCGAAAATATTTTAACTGAAATGCAATTTTTGCAAAGAACTCATCCGAATAGTGAATGGTGAACCCAACCCCTAAAGGGGCTATAAAAAAATGAACAATAACACAAATAAATCTTCTTATTTGTTTGATGAAAAAACAATTTGGAAACTTTTGGAAACAGTAATGGATCCGGAAGTTCCTGTACTTTCTGTTATTGATCTTGGAATTGTGAGAAATGTAAAAATTGACAACACCTCTTCAGGGGATGGGGGTATTGAAATCGTTATCACGCCAACTTACAGTGGTTGCCCTGCAATGGACGTTATCAGCATGAATATAAAAATGGTTTTGCTTGAACATGGATACAAAAAAATAAAAATCACTTCTGTTCTTTCTCCTGCATGGACAACAGATTGGATGAGCGAACATGGAAAAGAAAAATTAAAAGCATTCGGCATTGCACCACCAACAATAAAACAACAGGTTTGTCATACAGAATTATTTCATGATGGTGAAGCCATTCAATGTCCGCATTGCAATTCTTATAATACAAAACTCGTGAGTCAGTTTGGTTCCACTGCGTGCAAAGCATTATATGTTTGTGAAAATTGCAGAGAGCCTTTCGATTATTTTAAATGTCATTAACCCATTACTCCTAAAGGGGAATAAGTATATTCGTTCATAAAATTTATTTCATGTCTTCCATTCTTTTCGAAATAAAAAATGCTGTTGGAATTATCATGCTCAATCGCCCGGAAAAATTTAATTCATTCAATCGTGAAATGGCTTTGCTTCTTCAAAAAACTTTGGATGATTGCGCTTTCAATAAAAATATTCGTTGCATTTATTTAACAGGAAATGGAAAAGCTTTTTGTGCAGGACAGGATTTGGGAGAATTAATTGTGCACGATGCGCCTGGTCTTGATAAAATTATTGTAGAGCATTTTAATCCTATTGTTACAAGAATTAGAAATATTGAAAAGCCAATTGTTTGCGCAATCAACGGTGTTGCAGCAGGCGCAGGCGCAAATATTGCGTTGTGCTGTGATATAGTGGTGGCCGGACATTCAGCATCTTTTGTTCAGGCGTTTTCAAAAATTGGATTAATACCTGACAGTGGCGGAACTTTTATTTTACCAAGATTGATCGGCTTTCAAAAAGCAAGTGCATTAATGATGCTGGGAGATAAAGTAAGTGCGCAGGATGCAGAAAGAATGGGAATGATCTACAAAATATTTCCTGATGAAATTTTCGTGGACGAATCAATGAAGATCGCTATTACACTTTCGCAAATGCCTACAAAAGGTTTGGCTTTTACAAAACAGGCGTTGAACGCTTCTTTAATAAATTCGTTTAAAGAACAATTAAAGGTTGAAGACAAATTACAATTTGCTGCGGGAAACACTTATGATTATAATGAAGGCGTGAAAGCATTTTTAGAAAAAAGATCGCCGGTTTTTAGAGGAGAGTGAGTTAAGTATGAGATATGAGTTATGAAGTATGAGTAAAAAGCGATGATCGTTGTTGGTTGTCCGATTTACAAGGAAAAAATCGTTCTAAATTCGACCAACGGTCAACTAACAACGAACATCACTTACTGAAGCTGATATCATAATAATTAAAAAATATAATTCCGAATCGTTCTCACCCTTTATTTTTTACTTTTACCTTTTTACTTCATCGCGAATTTTTCTTTTGCATTTTTATGAAACGATCAAAACAAGCTGCATTAGGTTTTATTTTTGTTACACTGCTTATTGACGTTACCGGCTGGGGAATTATTATTCCGGTAATGCCGAAATTGATTGAAGAATTAATTCACGGAAATATAAATGACGCATCGAAATATGGTGGCTGGTTAGCCGCTACGTTTGCAATTATGCAATTTGTGTGCGCGCCAATATTGGGAAATCTAAGTGATAAGTTTGGCCGAAGACCCGTTTTGCTTTTTTCTTTATTTGGTTTTGGGGTTGATTATATTTTTCAATCCCTCGCGCCAACAATAGGATGGCTATTTGTTGGAAGAGCAATTGCGGGTATAACCGGGGCAAGTTTTTCTACAGCTTCAGCTTATATTGCCGATGTAAGTACGCCGGAAAACCGGGCTAAAAATTTTGGAATGGTTGGGGCTGCATTTGGAATGGGTTTTGTTATCGGGCAATTTTTAGGAGGACAGCTTGGGCAATTTGGGTCGAGAGTACCATTTTATGCGGCTGCAGGTTTATGTTTTTTGAACTGGTTATATGGATATTTTATTTTACCGGAATCCTTAAGTAAGGATAACCGAAGAAAATTTGAATGGAAAAGAGCGAACCCTATTGGCGCATTGGCGCATCTTAAAAAATATCCTGCATTGGGGGGCTTATTTGTCTCACTAACCTTTATTTATATTGCTGCACACGCTGTACAAAGTAACTGGAGTTTTTTTACGATGTATCGTTTTAACTGGAGTACTAAAACGGTGGGTAATTCTTTAGCTGTTGTCGGAATTTTAATTGCATTGGTACAAGGAGTGTTGATTCGGTTTATCAATCCTAAGTTAGGAAATGAAAAAAGTATTTACATTGGTCTGCTTTTATATACGGTAGGTATGTTTCTCTTTGCATTTGCCACACAAAGCTGGATGATGTTTGTTTTTCTTATTCCTTATTGTCTTGGTGGAATTGCAGGTCCCGCGCTACAGGCAACTCTTACCAGTCATGTTCCACCAAATGAACAAGGTGAATTGCAAGGTTCTATTACCAGTTTAATGAGCGCAACTTCTATTTTTGGGCCGTTAATAATGACCGGGCTTTTTTATTATTTCACCAAAGATGGCTCTCCTGTTCATTTTCCCGGAGCTCCTTTTTTATTAGGGGGAACACTTATACTTATAAGTTGTTTTATAGCTTTTCGTACATTAAGAACAAATTCTTAATAAATAAAACAATAATCAGCACAAACTATTCGTTGCATATTGAGTAGTTTTCTGCTTACTGTGTTAATTTGTTTAAGGCTGAAACCATTACAATCATTTACCTGGTTTAACTCCTCTTCAAATTTTACGGTTAACAAATAAAACTGCTTAAAAAAAGTTGCATAACCTGTAATTATTTATTTAATTAATAAACCCATCAAAACAATTTATCTCAATTCAAATTTTCCCAACATGAAAAATTTAAAGTTACTTTTAGTAGGATGTCTCGCAATCAGCGTAGCAATAATCAGCTGCTCAAAAGGACCTGCAGGACCAGCAGGTGCCACCGGGGCGACAGGTGCAGCCGGAGCTAATGGCTCTAACGGAGCTAATGGTACTAATGGTACAAATGGAACAGACAGTGTTTTGCATTCTGCATGGATAACATTAACTACAACAGTTGATACTTTTACCACTACAGGCGGTACACCTGATAGTATTTTTGTTGATACATTGACAGCTTCAGCTATAACACAAGCTATTTTGGATAGCGGTGTTGTTCTGGGTTATGTTCAAAATTTATTTAACAATGATGGTTCAATAGTAAATGTATCTGATTACGCCGGTTATCTTGATGTTACTTACAGACTCGGCGAAATTGATTTCGCTGTGATGTCCGACATAACAGGAGCTCAGTTTCGATATGTAATAATTCCGGGGGCGATTTTAACGCAAAGCGCAGCTTTTAAAAATTATACAAAGCAGGAAATAAAGGGAATGGATTTTGCCACCGCAACAAGGTTGGTGAATGAAGCAACTACTAAAACAACCGGTAATTAAATACTGATAATATTTTAAAAAGAAAACCCGCTGCAAATCCTGCAACGGGTTTTTATATATTAACCCGATGAACCACGTTATTGAATTCACCGGAATTTGTTTTTTTATTCCTTCAATTGAATATAGTTTTTTACATTTGTTGATAACCTGCGATTTTTGCCGTAAGAAAAACTTCGATTTTTAAAAAAATAGAAACCTTTGTTTCACATTCTACGTACCAATTAATAATAAATTTTTAATCTAAAAACTGGCAAAATGAAAAATTTAATCTCATTTTCTTTAGTAATAACTGTTATCGCTTTTTCAATGTCGGGCTGTTCAAAAGGTAGTGCAGGCCCAGCTGGCCCTGCAGGACCTTCGGGATCAGACAGTGTTCTGCATTCAGCATGGATAACTTTAAGCATGGATCAAAATGTTGACGCTAACAGTGACACGTTTTATACACAAACTATAACTGCGGCAAGTTTAACAGCAAGTGTAATAAGCACCGACGTGGTTGTATCATATATTGGAGTTCCCGGAAGTGGACCAAATGGCACTACTGGAAATGATACTCTTGTAGTAAATGTTTCGGATGTGTACACTTTA
>DATHPY010000426.1:0-2938 GCA_035483315.1 Puia sp.
CCTGCGTATTATTTAGAATACTATCCTGGTAATTTATTTGATTGGCCAGTTGCTGTAATTCCGGCGTGAATTGTTGTAATGCAGAATTGTATGCCTGCTGCTTTAATAAAGTAAGTTTTTCAACACCACGTTGTAATGAACCGCCGGTTCCATCTGCTTCCTCAATGTACGCTTGTTGCAAGCGATGAAGCGTATCTTCAATCAGTAATTTTCTTTGCAACAACCGGCTTCTCTCCTGTTGTGTATTAGCTAAGATTGTTTTATTTTCTGCCTGGAGCAAACTATCGTTCAATAAAATTCTATGATGACGATTCTCTGCAACTTTTGTATTGATCTCTTTTTCAAAAATTTTTAATTCGAATGGGCGCGCAATAGTGATTCCAATTAATAATGCAAGAACAATTCTTGGAAGAGCGATCCAAAATTGTTTACTTTTTGATACTCCATATTTGCGCATCGTGGAAACCAAAAATCTGTCAAAATTAAAAATGATCAATCCCCAAATGATCGCAAATCCAAAAGCCCACGCAACATTATCAAACACACTGTAAATAGCATAGCCTGCAGATAAAGAGGCAAGCACAAATGTGGCGAGCAGCACACCGCCGAGCCCGGCATATTTTGTATGTTCAGAAGAATAATCTTTTAGTAATTGCTGATGCGCTCCGGCACACCACCATAAAAAATGTGATTCTGTTTTTTTAGAAACTTTCCCGCCAAATGAATCGTATGAAAGCGATCCATTTTGCTGACCATTGCTAGTAGCAGACATAATTTTAAAATTATTGGTTAAATAAAATTAGAGGTTGAAGCAGGAACAGGATGAAAACGGTGATTCAAAAAAGAAATTGTAAAAGAAAAGCTAAAGCGGTTGCATGAATTAGGGCGAATTACACGAATTGTATTTTGGAATTATCAACTGCTGGAAAATTGGAAACCACTGCTCAATTAATTGTTGCAGTATAAGAGGCGACGCAAGGATGTTTAATAGAATTATCAAAGCCGGTTACATAATAAAAAACATTTTGAACATTTTGATTGCCCGATTGTTTCATGTACCAATTTTTTATTTTCGCCGTTATACTGTAATCTTGCACGCAGTGAACCTTATTGTAAATCGCTTAATGAAAGTATGGCTAAAAACTTATTGATCGTTGAGTCTCCGGCGAAAGCGAAGACTATTGAGAAGATTTTGGGGAAAGATTTTGAAGTAAAAAGTTGTTACGGGCATATCCGCGACCTTGCAAAAGAGGATATGGGGATTAATATCGAAAAAAATTATGAGCCCACGTATATTGTTCCGGACGAAAAACAAAAAGTTGTAAAGGAACTTAAATCTCTCGCAAAAAAAAGTGATGAAGTGTGGCTTGCAACGGATGAGGATCGCGAAGGTGAAGCCATCAGCTGGCATTTGTGTGAAGTGCTGGGACTTGATCCAAAAACTACCAAGCGCATCGTTTTTCATGAAATAACAAAACCTGCCATTCAATCTGCGGTTAGAAATCCCCGTATCGTTGATATGAATTTGGTTAATGCGCAACAGGCGCGCAGAATCCTCGACAGAATTGTTGGATTTCAATTGAGCCCGGTGTTGTGGCGTAAGATGAGCATGAAAAATAATTTGAGCGCTGGTCGCGTGCAGAGTGTTGCTGTAAGAATTATTGCGGAAAGAGAAAGAGAAATTAATGCATTTACTGCAGTCAGCAATTTTAAAGTTGAAGCGCAATTTACCGCGAAAGATATTTCGGACAAGAATGTTGTTTTTTCTGCGGAAGGGAAAAAATATTCGTCCGTTGATAATGCGGAAAACTTTTTGAAAAGTTGTATCAACGCAAATTATACAGTTGGTGATATACAAATAAAACCTGCAAAAAAATCTCCGGCAGCTCCATTCACTACATCAACATTACAACAGGAAGCGAGCAGAAAATTCGGTTATTCTGTTAGCAGAACTATGGTGCTCGCGCAAAGATTATATGAAAGCGGTAATATAACGTACATGCGTACCGACAGTGTGAATCTTAGTGAGACCGCTGTCAGTGCAATAAAAAATCAGATCACGAGTCAGTATGGAAATAATTACGTGCAGGTGAGAAAATTCAAAAATAAAAATGAATCTGCACAGGAAGCGCATGAAGCAATTCGTCCTACTTATATGGAGAATAATACTGTTGAAGATTTTGATTCTAAAAGATTATATGATCTGATCTGGAAACGAACAATGGCCAGTCAGATGGCAGATGCAGAGTTAGAAAAAACAACTGCGAAAATTCAGATATCAACCAATAAAGAAGAATTAACTGCATCCGGCGAGGTATTAAAATTTGACGGGTTTTTAAAAGTATATCGCGAAGACAAAGACGATGATGACATTACTGAAGATGAACATGAAGAAGGAGTTTTGCCGCCGTTAAGTGTTGGTCAAAAATTGCCCTTGAAAGAAATGAAAGCCATCGAACGTTTCAGCAGACCTTCGCCACGATATACAGAAGCTTCATTAGTAAAAAAATTGGAAGAGTTGGGAATCGGTCGTCCGTCTACTTATGCTCCAACTATTTCAACAATTTTAAAAAGAGGTTATGTTGAAAAAAGAGATAAGGAAGGTGTAAAAAGAGATTTCAGGATATTGCAATTGAAGAATGATATCATTACTAAATTAACAGAGCAGGAAAATACCGGCGCTGAAAAATCAAAATTGTTTCCAACAGATCTGGGATTGGTTGTCACTGATTTTTTAAAGCAATATTTTGATGACATCATGGATTATAATTTTACCGCGCGCATTGAAGAAGAGTTTGATGAAGTGGCAGAAGGTAAAATAAAATGGAATAAAATGATTGATGAATTTTATATTCCGTTTAAAAAAGATGTTGACAACACTATTGAAAATGCAGAAAGAATAAAAGGCGAAAGAGAATTAGGAGTTGATCCTGCAAGC
>DATHPY010000427.1:0-7073 GCA_035483315.1 Puia sp.
TACAAAACAATTTCTTCGTGTACATAAATCTTTTATTGTCGCCGTAACTCACATAAAAAGCGTTTATGGAAACAACATTGAATTGGAGAAAGCTACAATCCCTATTGGCTTAAGCTACAAAAACAGCGTAATGAATTTTATCACGGGAAAATAATTATTCCATAATCACTTTCTTCAAATAAAACATATCGGGATCTATTTGCGGCAATGTTGCGCTTTTTATCTCCACTCCTTTTTTATTCAGCAAGATTCTTTGCGTACCATTGTCAGTAGCAACATCAACAGGCAATGGCATATCAATATTTTGCAATCGTACCAAATATTTATCCATTCCGCTTCTTTGAACATGCACTTCAAGTTTATCTGTTGTGTACAAGTATAAATGAAACAAAGGCTGTAGATCAATGCCAGATGTTTTACTGAAGAATTGTTCAACATCATTCGTAGATACAAGATTATTATACGTGTATTTCAGATCAGTAATAAAATTTTTCAAAGCGGGAAAGAAAATTGAATCGCCAAGCACATAACATAACGTATGCATAAAGAAGGCTCCCTTTGAATATATATCATCGTTATATGCGGCTTCTTCATCAATATCTTTTCCCAACACTACTGGTTTTTCATTTTTAATTCCCAATGAAGTGCGTTGAAAATATTTTACGTAAGCTTTTTCGCCTTCCAATTCGCGTGTATATAATGCGTCACCATAACTGCAAATTCCTTCATGAATCCAGTAATCAGCCCAGTCTTTCGCTGTCATTTTATTTCCCCACCACTCATGTCCAAATTCATGGTGCATCAGCCAGTCATAATCTTCACCGCCAATTTTTGTGTAGCGGAATTTATTTCCATAAGCGTTCATGGTTTGATGTTCCATGCCGAGATGTGGTGTTTCTGCAATTGCAATTTTTTCTTTTACCCATGGGTATTCTCCAAAATATTTTTCCTGTTCGTGAATAGTTCTTTCAAATACATCAAGATGATGATCGGCTTTGTTTGCGTGTTCTTCCAAAACATAAAATTGCAGAGGCACTTTATTGCCATTAATGGTTGTATAAGTTCTGCTCACCACTTTATATTTTCCGATATTGAAAATAATACTGTAACTGTTGATGGTGTAATTGGTTTTCCAATGATAAACAGATTTATTTTTTTTGGTTGAAACACTTTGCAATAAGCCAGGACCCGCTACCACCAAGCCTTTCGGAACAGTAATGATCATATCAACACCTTCATCCGGTTCATCAGACGGAGAGTCTTTCGATGGAAAATATAATTTACCACCAACACTTTCTGCAGTGATTGCTACCCAGGGGTTTCCCGAGGAATCAGTTGTCCAGATAAAACCATCATCCCATGGCGGACGAATGGCCACATGTGGATTGCCGTTATACACCACTTTTACTGAGACTCTGCCCGCCGGCAGCGTCGAAGCAAGATCAATCCTGATCGCATTATTCTTATAAATAAATGATAAGCTTTTTCCATTAACAAAAACCTGCTTCACATTAAAAGAATCAAGCAAATCGAATAGCAGCACATTGGTTGGTTGAGAAAGGTTGAAATCAATAATAGCGTATCCGCTAATATTTTTATGATCAATATCAACATTGAGCGCAATAGTGTAATGACGAATATCCATTATCGCCTGCTCAGGTTTTATTTTACCGCCGGATGTAAATGAAGATTGAGCTGATGAATGAGTAAACAAAAACAAAATCAATAATGAGGAGATATAACGCATAAAACAATTTTTTTTTAAAAGTAATTGTTTGCGGGATAAATTCAACTGATAATTATAGCAATGGTAAATAATCGCCGATGATAATTTATACACAGTTTGTTATTTTATCTAACTTTACTTACTAAGAATATTTCGATAACCGAGTATAACCTTTCACTTCTTTTATGAAAAAAATTAACCTTATCATGCTTTGTGCATCCGTCTGTATTCAATGCTCTGCACAGAAAATAATTTATTCGGATTTCGAAAAAAAAGATTTTGATCGTTTCAGGTTTGATGTTATCGCAAAACACAACGACAGAATTCTTGTTTATAAAGCCACTTATTTTTCATCTCCATTTGTAATACACAACAGGCAAGCACCTCAATTATCTTACGCAAATCCGGATCAGGTTCCAAATATGAACAATGTTATATCAACAGCCTCAAGTAACTCAATATTGGAAAGTGCTTTCAGTATTTATGATCTTCAGATGAAAATCGTTAAACAAATAGTTCTTCCCTTGCCAAAGGAAATTTCCGTTGTGCATTTTTTAGTTTACGACGATTACTTTTATATGTTTTATCAATATCAGCGCGTGCATACAATTTACTGTACGGCTGCAAAAATTGACATGGATGGGGAAATGATGGGCACACCTGTAGAAATGGATAGCACTGATATTGTAGACGCTCATTATGAAACCCAGATTTATTCAGTTATTTACAGCGAAAACAAAAAATATATACTTGCTTTAAAAACCGGCATCAACAATAATGATGGTTACATTTTAACAAACTTACTATTTGATAATAATCTTCATTTGGTTCACAAGTCCGTTAATAAAATATCCATTGCAAGATTGGAATATCTTAAAGAGTTTAAAATTGATAATGACGGCAATTTTGTTTTTCTTGGTTTTTCACAGGCAAATCAACAAAATGATGGAGCAAGAGCCGCTCTTTTCATTTTGCAAGATAGCAGTGATAAATTGTTGTATAATTTCGTTTTCCCTGCAGATTTATATACTGACGATATCAGGCTCAGTATAGACAATGTCAATAAAAAATATATTCTCACTTCGCTTTATAGTAAAAAACCCGGCGGAAATATAAGAGGGTTGTATTGTATCATCAGGGATATTTATGGTAACTTGGGCGCTTCAGTTACCAATACAGTTTTTACGGATAGTTTAGAGATGCAACTCGGTAAAGATGGCTCAACTGTGTTTAATAATTACTACCTGCAAAATATCCATCTGCTCCAAAATGGCGGCTTTGTAGCAGAAGCAATGGATCTTTCAATTTTTCCTTATTCGCAATCATACGACAGATGGAATTATTTACAATATTTTTCAGAACAGATCGCGACGAATTTTATTTTCTTTGATCCTTATGAATATTATCATTATTATCCCTGGATGGTATGGCGCCACTTTGGGAACAATTATAATTTTAGCAGTTCAAATACTTTAATCATGTCCTTTAATAACCGCGGCGTTCTTGAGTGGATAAATGTATTGAAAACGCCGCAGGATGACGAATTTCATGCAACGCTCGGGTATAAAAAGTGTTATTGCCAATAACCTCATTTATTTTGTTTTTAATGAAAAAATAAAAAATAAAATGTATCCCGTTACTCAAAGCATCAACACCGCGGGTCAATTAAATACAGATAGCCGTCTAAAAGAAGATTTGGAAATAAAAGACGAGAACAGAGACCTTACTCATTATCCAAGATTCGCCAAATCAGTAAGCGCAAATGAAGTAATTTTTCCATGCAGAAAAAACCGCGGGTACATATGTCTTGCTAAAATTGAATTTTAAATTCAGCTCAGTTTATGATAAAGCAACATCCTGCGTTTGAAGAAATTTGCTCAACAATTTTAATTGCAGAGTTGTACACATGATGCCATTCATCTGGTATTGAATAATTTTTTTGAGGCTGGAATTTAATACCGGCTGTTGCAAAATTTTTCTATATAATTTGATAATGGGGTATTCCACTTTACTGCAAATATTCATCGTTTCTTTGCCCACATTTATTTTCGCTTTATCATTGGAGTTGTAGGCTTTTGAATCAGAAAGAAAATCTGTGTTTATGATTTCTCCGCCAAGACTTTGTATTTGCGCATTCAATTCGCGGGCGTATTGAACATTCAGTTGTTCCAGGTTGATAATTGTTTTACGCAACTGTTCATTACTTATTTTCAGGGCAATTTCCTCACATTTTCGTTTGCCTTCTAAAAGCGCATTATACAATTCACTAAGATTAGTAATAACTATAGAAACTGGGTTATGTTTTACTGAGGTTTTCATAATAGAGTTTTGTGTGAAAAAATTGCGCTAAAGGCTGTATTTTATTACACAACACTTGTACCAATTTTATTTATAATAGTTTACAAGCAGTTAAAATTCAGTAAATTATTATTCCCTTCATTTTGATGAAATTTATCAACATAATCATTCCACATTTTGAGACTTTGCCTGAGATTTGTCGTATTTACTTATATGCCTGTTAACAATTCGTTTCATTGAAAATTAATGGATACATATAATTTAATGATCTTTTCTTCGTTTAAAAACAGGCGGATGAATTATTTAATGATAGCTGATTAGCAAATTATTAAGTATAATTGTATCCGAATAAATCAACCCAAACATTTAAACCTAAACCATTGTTAACCAAAATATTTCTTCTTTACATTGATCCCGGAAGTGGCAGCTATCTTGTACAAATGATAATAGCCGGTGTGTTGGCGGGATTGTTTTACTTTAAAAATTTATGGTGGAAGGTTAAATCTTTCTTTACAAAAGCAAAGAAAGATGATGTGTCCGAAAGCGATAATACGGAATAAATTCGTATTAAAACCGATACGCACTTTCTAAAAAATCCTGTTTGTGAAAACAAACTACAGAGCAATTTTTATAAAATAAGGTTGAACAGATAAATATCGAGTTCGCTAACTGAGAGTTTTCAAAAAATATTTTTGACTGTGTGATAATTTTTAGAACTTATGTCCCCTCTAAAAAAAAATGTGCTGATTGCGATAATATTGCTGCCTGTATTTTTTCTACTTCATAATTATAATGAGTTATTTGGATTTATTAAAACCTCCCAGGTAATAAATTACGGTTTTATAATTTATGGATTGTTGGCTGTTTGCCTGTTAATTCTTCTTCTTACAAAAAAATGGACCGCAAAATCTTCTGTGATATTATTAAGTCTCGTTTTTTTTATTTTACTTTTTGGCCCGATAAATAATTATATAAGGCTGATCGTACATACCAGCATTTTAAGAAGTTATTATATTGTATTCAGCATCTGTTTTCTTATCCTGGTTTTTATAATCAGAAAGATCGTGAAGGCAAAAAGTATTTCTGCAAAAACAATTCAATTCCTGAACATCGCAACGATTTTTATAACCGCCACTGAGTTATTCATGTTTTTTAATAACCAGTCTATTTATAATAAAACAAAAAATCTCATTTATCCTTACAAACCGCTATCTGAAAAATATACCTCTCCAAATTTGCCTGATAGCAGCAAACCGGATATCTTTTTTTTTGTGTTTGATGCTTATACCAATAATAAGATGCTCAAGGAAATATGGAATTATGATAACAGTCCGCTTACAGACTGGCTTACAGATAATGGTTTCCATTTACCTTCAAACACAAGATCGAATTATAATTTCACGGCTTTTTCCGTAAGCTCAACTTTTAATATGAATTATATTGATCCGAGAAAAGGATCAAATGCAAGCATTCCTAAAAATATTCTTGAGGCTAATGAATCAATGAGCAACAACGAAACATTGGATATTTTAAAGAAAGAAAATTACTCCATTAATTTTTTTGCTCCTTTTAAAAATTGTATACAGGAAAATAATCTCGGTCATTTTTTTGAATACCTCAGCGACCGTCAAATTGCGAGACAAACTTTAATTGGCAGTTTGCGCGATAGTAAAGTTTGGCATTATGTTTTGAATAAATGGTCAAATACCAATGACAGTTTAACTTATAAAGATCCCTTATTAAAAAAACTCGCACAGATCCGCTACACCGTTTCCGAAGTAAAAGGAACTGTTGACAGTACAACAAACAGAAAACCACATTTTGTTTACGGGCATATTATGGTGCCGCATGAACCGCCATTGTTTGATTTGTCAGGAAATTTTCTTTCTTACGATCAAACTTTACATGCACTACCGTTTGATACGTACACAGCGCAGATCCGCTACGCAAATACATTGATAAGAGAAATCGTTTCCTACATAAAAGCTCATAATAAACTGAATACAATTATTATTATTGAAGGCGATCATGGATATGGATTTTTTCCGCAGGATTCTATTCCGCGATTCGCTTTTTCAAATTTTAACGCCATTTATTTCCCAGACAAAAATTATTCGCGTTTGTATGACACGATGAGTCCGATCAATACATTCAGAATTGTATTCGATCAATTTTTCAAACAAGATTTCCCTTTGTTAAAAGATTCGAGTACTGTTGTAAGCGAATAAATTTTATTCATTTTCTTTTGAGCGAGTCGTAATAATAAACTTTATAGTTTTCACTCAACGCCTTTTGTTTACTGTCTTTAAAAAATTCCTGGTCAATACATTTTAAAGAATCTTTCAAAGAAAAGCTGATACTGCTTATGTCCGTAATGGTGTGAATTATATCTTCAACCCCAATCTTATTGTTTTTGTGTTTTATCAGCCAGTCTATTTTGGAAGGAAAAATATTTTTTAAAGAATCGCTGTACCAAATAAAAAAAGGAATGTGTAAAGTATAAATTGTTGGAACAACTTCTTCATGCAGGGAATATTGATTAGCATCATCAAATAAATTTTCGCCGTGATCTGACAAATAATATACAGCAGAAATTGCCGGCCTGTTTTTTATTAAGCTGATGGCGCTGTCAATCACGGCGTCGGTAAATAAAACAGAGTTATCATAGCTATTAATTAAAACATTTTTCTTTGAAAAATCTGAAGGCCGTGCAAAAACTGTTTTTAATGAGGGCTGAAATACATCATAATCGTTTGTATAACGCTCACCGTAATCAAAATGACTTCCCCATGTATGCACTATGATAAATTTTTTATTGCCCGGCTCTTCTAATACTTTATTCATCACCGTTATTAATTCCATATCGGTATTTTGCATTTGCACATTCCTGGATGGTTTTTGTCTTTCAAGATAAATATGATCCGCTTCCAGTTCATGTATTCTTATATGCGCCTCATCTTCCTGGTCGGTGATCCAATAAGTATCGAATCCCGCTTCTTTAAAAATACTGACAATGCTTTTTTCTTTAAAATGCTGCTCAAAATTATCA
>DATHPY010000428.1:0-5348 GCA_035483315.1 Puia sp.
TTGTTCCAAATCCTGGTTACCCGACTTATTCAAGTGCAATTAAACTTTCCGGAGCAACACCAATTTATTATGAACTGAAAGAAGAAAATAATAATTCTCCTGATTTTGATCAGTTAAAAAAATTAATTGATGAAAATGAAAAGCCAAATCCGATCAAAGCAATTTTTGTCAATTATCCGCAAATGCCGACCGGGCAATTGCCATCAAATAAACTTTTTGAAGAATTGGTCGCATTTGCAAAAGCGAATAATATTTTAGTGATTCACGATAACCCGTACAGTTTTATTTTGAATGATTCGCCAATGAGTTTGTTAAGTGTTGATGGCGCAAAAGATGTGGTGATAGAATTGAATTCATTGAGCAAATCCCAAAATATGGCAGGTTGGCGTGTAGGCATGCTCGTTAGTAACAAGAAAAAAGTTGATGAAGTGTTGCGTTTTAAAAGTAATATGGATAGCGGAATGTTCTTGCCTGTTCAATTGGCTGCTGCAAAAGCGCTTTCGCTCGGAAAAGATTGGTATGATAGTGTGAATGCGGTTTATAAAAAGCGTAGGGAAAAAGTTTTTGAATTGCTTGAGTTGCTGAACTGTGAATATTCAAAACAGCAGGTTGGTATGTTTGTATGGGCGAAGGTCCCCAAAGAGCAAAGGACTGAAAATCCTTATCCCGATGGATACGCTTTAAGCGACAATGTTTTGTACAATGCAAATGTTTTTATAACTCCCGGCGGAATTTTTGGGAGCGCAGGAGAAAATTATGTGCGTGTTAGTCTTTGCACACCAGAAGAAAAATTTATAGAAAGTATACAACGTGTAAAAGAATTTTTAGCAAGTAAAACAACAGCAAATGTTTGATTCAATCACAATAGTCGGGGTTGGTTTAATAAGCGGGTCTTTCAGTTTGGCATTGAAGGAACGTGGGTTGGTGAAGAATGTTATTGGGATCAGCCGAACCGAAGCAAGTACAAAAAAAGCATTGGAACTTGGATTGATTGATGAGTCACTTCCGTTAAAAGAAGCAGTTGCAAAAAGTGATCTGATCTATGTTGCCATTCCTGTTGATGTAACGGTTACGGTTGTACGTGAAATAATGGACATGATAAATAAAAAACAAATTGTTGCCGATGCGGGTTCTACAAAAAATGCGTTGTGCAAAGCGATCGCTGATCACCCGATGAGAAAAAGATTTGTTGCTACGCACCCGATGTGGGGAACAGAATACAGCGGACCGGAAGCTGCGGTTAAAGATGCTTTTGTTGGAAGAAGTTGTGTGATCTGTGAAAAAGAAAAAAGCGATAAAGACGCGGTTGAAACAATGGAAAATATTTACAGACAATTGGGAATGCATTTGGTTTATATGGATGCCGATGCGCACGACATGCATGCTGCGTATGTGAGTCATATAGCGCACATCACTTCGTTTGCGCTGGCAAATACGGTTCTGGAAAAAGAAAAAGAAGAAGACGCAATTTTTGAATTGGCAGGCGGCGGATTCGAAAGTACCGTTCGTTTGGCAAAAAGTAGCCCGGCAATGTGGGCGCCGGTTTTTATGCAGAACAGAGAAAATGTTTTAGACGTTTTGAATGAGCATATTTCTCAATTAAGAAAATTTAAAAGTTGTTTGGAAAAAGAAAATTATGAATACTTATGGGAGTTAATGGAAAATGCGAATAAGATTAAGAAGATAATAAAGTAGTCTGAACTTGGATTTTAGCCTTATTGATCTGATTCGACTGATCATGATTATTGCGATCAGGTTTATAAGTTGAATCGCATAAAATCAGTGGTTCTGACAATGTGAAATTTCCAGAGAATGAATGCTTAGATTTTAGTTAGCGAAATTGCAGAGCGGACTGAAGCTAAATAGCGAAATAATAGTAAGAGTGCAACACAATGGTGACAAGGAAACTAATGCCGGTAACGCAAACAAAACACTAAAAACAGACGAAAAGCGGCAATAGTCGTACCTTTGCGCAAAATTTTAAAAATATATGATGACGTTTGAAGGGCTTGGTTTGGATCCGAAATTAATTCAGGCAACTGACGCGTTGGGTTATAAAAATCCGACGCCCATACAGGAGCAGGCGATCCCTGTTTTATTAAGTGGTACAAAAGATCTGGTGGGGCTGGCGCAAACAGGCACAGGAAAGACCGCAGCATTCGGTTTGCCGCTGTTGCAATTGATACAAGCGGAACAAAAATTTCCGCAGGCATTGGTGGTTTGTCCTACAAGAGAATTGTGTTTGCAAATTGTTAGTGAAGTGGAATTGTTCAAAAAATTTATGCCGGGAATGCATGTCGTTGCAGTATATGGCGGCGCATCAATCGGAATGCAGATAAGAGATCTGAAAAGAGGAGTGCAGATAGTAGTGGCAACCCCGGGAAGATTGATTGACCTGATAGAAAGAAAAGCAATTAATCTTGATCAGATAAAATATGTTGTACTTGATGAGGCAGATGAAATGCTGAATATGGGTTTCCAGGATGACATTGAATTTATTTTGAAGAACACGCCAAAGCGGGAAGCAACGTGGCTTTTCAGCGCAACGATGCCACCGGAAATACGGCGTGTGAGCAGAAAATACATGAAGGAGCCGGTGGAAATTACAGTTGGAAAAGTTAATACAGGGAATAAAAATATTGACAACCAGTATTATATTACGGCTGCACATCACCGTTACGATACATTAAAAAGGATCATTGATTTTAATCCGGGTATCTATGGAATAATTTTTACCCGTACAAAAGCCGACGCGCAAAATATTGCCGAAAAATTAACCAGAGAAGGATATGATATTGATGCGCTTCATGGTGATCTGACGCAACAGCAGCGTGATAAAGTAATGGGAGAATTTCGTGAAAAAACTTTGCAATTACTTATAGCGACTGATGTTGCCGCACGTGGAATTGATGTGGTGGGAATAACACACGTAATTAATTATGAATTGCCCGATGATCTGGAAGTGTACACGCATCGCAGCGGAAGAACAGGAAGAGCTGGAAATACGGGTATCTGTTTATCCATTGTCCATAGCCGTGAAATTGGTAAACTGAAACAGATCGAAAGAATGGTTCAGGCGCCATTTCATAAGTTAGAAATTCCAAGTGGCAAAGACGTTTGCAGAAAACAATTTTATCATTTCATGGATAAATTGTTGCAGGCCGATATCAGCCACGGCGATTACGAATCGTATGTGCCGATGCTGGATGAAAAATTTGCAAATATTGATAAGGAAGAAGTGTTGAAGCGTGTGGCAGCTATGGAATTCAACCGCTTTTTAAAATATTATGATAATGCGGAAGACCTGAATGTGAGAGAACGTGTTCGTGAATACAGAACGGATGGAGTTCCTATTCCACGCGGAAGAGAAAGAAGAGAATTTCAACCAACAAATGGAAGAACTAGCAGAGATACACGCGGAAGAGAATTTGGTGGGAATGGAGATTATTTAAAATTATTTGTGAATCTTGGAACGAAAGATGGTTTTTATAAAGCGAGTTTTTTGCAATTCATTCTCGACATGAGCGATCTGAGAAAAGAAGTTTTAGGAAGAGTTGATATGAAAGAAATGAATAGTTGGATTGAAATTGATAGGAACTCTGCAACACAAATGATCCGCTCAATTGACGGGAAAAATTATAAAGGAAGAAGGATAAGAATGAATGAAGCGAATAGCAGGTAGAGTTTTGAATTTGAAGTTTGTTGTTCGTAGTTCTGCGGTTCGAAAAGGCTTTATGGATTTTATGTTGTTGCATGTAATGAAACTGAAGTTGAATAGAATTGTTGCCGTACAAGAGTGCGACGCAAGAATGATGATTAAAGTACCGATGCCGGTTACAAAAAAATAATTAGTAATTAAAAATTAATCATGACTGTTCGATTTTCTGAAATCGTACATCTTACATCGTAAATCTTAAATTCTATTATGGAGGCAACGCAATCAAAAATGAAAGACCTGGTTCAGGAAAAATGGAACAAACGTCCGCTGATCATTTCCGGACCATGCAGCGCAGA
Organism: Puia sp.; assembly: GCA_035483315.1. Classification (GTDB taxonomy): domain Bacteria; phylum Bacteroidota; class Bacteroidia; order Chitinophagales; family Chitinophagaceae; genus Puia. Next base: position 4,015 of record DATHPY010000428.1, read on the forward strand.
AACTGAAGAGCAGGTTATTGAGACCGCAGTTCGGTTACACAAGACCGGTAGAGTGGATATGTTACGCGCAGGAATTTGGAAACCACGCACTCGCCCCGGAATGTTTGAAGGTATTGGCGCGAAAGGTTTGCCCTGGCTGCAACAGGCAAAAAAACTAACAGGTATGCCCGTTACTGTGGAAGTGGCGACAGGAAAACAAGTTGAGGATGCGCTGACGTTTGAAGTTGATGTATTGTGGGTCGGTGCGCGCACAACGGTAAACCCTTTCAGCGTGCAGGAAGTTGCAGATGCGTTGCGCGGAGTTGATGTTCCCGTGCTGATAAAAAATCCTATCAATCCTGATCTTGAATTATGGACTGGCGCAGTTGAACGTGTTGCAAAAGCAGGCGTCAAACAAATAGGTTTGATACATCGCGGATTTTCTTCTTACGGAAATACGGAATATCGTAATGCACCGATGTGGCATCTCGCGATTGAAATGAAACGTCGAAATCCCGATACACTTTTTATAAATGATCCTTCGCATATTTGTGGCCGCCGCGATATTTTATTAGATGTTGCTCAAAAGGCAATTGACCTTGATTTTGACGGATTGATGATCGAAAGTCATATTGATCCGGACAAAGCGTGGAGCGATGCAAAGCAGCAAGTCACTCCCGAACGTTTGGCCGAAATGCTGGAAAGTATTCGCTGGAGAAAAGAAGATGTTGCATCGGAAGAATATCACGCGGCATTGGAAAAATTGCGCCAGCAAATAAATCATCTTGATGATGAATTGATGCAGATATTATCAACGCGTATGAAAGTTTCTGAAAAAATTGGACAGTACAAAAAAGATAACAACATAACCATTTTGCAAACCAATCGCTGGAACTCAATACTGGAGCGCGCTTTCGAGAAAGGAGAAAAAATAGGATTAAGCAAAGAGTTCATCACAAAATATTTCGATGCAGTGCACATGGAAAGTATCAGTCATCAGAACAGGATAATGAATGAGTAAACCCCTTTCCCCTAAAGGGGATTTTTCATACCCCCCTTCAGGGGATGGGGGTAACATTTAACAAGCTGCCAATGCAAAAAAAGATATTCCAGTTTTCATCAAAAAGGGTGAGTTATTATTTTGATGCGGATTTTAATTACCTGCAAAAAATTGTAGATAAAGATCATGCAATAGTTATCACCGATGAAAATATTTTCAAAAGTTTCAAAAAAAAATTTGATGGTTGGAATGTGATTGTGATAAAAGCCGGCGAAGAATTTAAAGTTCAGCAAACAGTTGATTCAATTATTAAGCAACTGATAACAATGGAAGCCGACAGAAAAACTTTTTTGAT
>DATHPY010000429.1:0-2590 GCA_035483315.1 Puia sp.
AACATTTTTCCATGCTTTTTCAACACCTGCAATGGCGACGGGAATATTTTTTGCATCAAGTTTAAATTGCAAGCTGTTGCCATTCTGTCTGTAAAACAACATTAGCGGGGCAATAGGATTATATAAAGATTGCTGGTTGAAATCTTTTACAACGCCAACCACTTCAAAATAAAAAGCTGAAGTATCGCCGGCGAATTTTACTTTTTTTCCAATCGGCTGATCCCATCCGTAATATTTCACCATGTTCTCATTTACAATGATGCTTCTGGCTGTATCAGAGAGCCCGGAAAAATTTCTTCCTTTTTTTATCTGCATGCCGAGCGTATTGAGATAGTCTTCATCTATCGCATAATTCCATACTCCTTTTTGAGTAAACCCATTTTTTGTTTCTATGGAATATAAATTGAAGCCGACATTATTTCCCCCGGGTACTGCACTGGCAGTACTTGCCGAAATAACCTGCGGCATTTTTTTTGCTTCATTTTCAAAAGCAAGAATTTTTCCCCGTACATCATTGTTTGCATTTGCAGTTACGGAAAGAACCTGTTCCTTATTAAATCCCAGGTCTATATTGCGTAAATATTTTAATTGACCATATACTATCCAGGTACAAATAAGCATGATCATTGAAATGGAAAATTGCACAACAATAAGTGTGCGCCGTAATGTTACATTACTTGAGCCTTTTGAAAGACTGCCTTTTAAAACACTTACCGGATTAAACTTTGAAAGATAAAATGCAGGATAACTTCCGCCAAGCAAACCAACAAACAAAATAATTCCGATCAATATCAAAAAACTATCCGGCTCAAATAATGTTTGAAACGAAATAGATTTTCCCGAAAGCAAATTAAATGTTGGCAGCAACAACAATATTAAGATCATGCTCAGTAACAAAGCAACAATGGCCGTTAACGTAGATTCGATTAAAAACTGCGCGATCAATTGTGATCTGGAAGAACCTGTTACTTTGCGAATACCGATCTCTTTCGCTCTTCTTGCTGAACGGGCTGTAGTAAGATTCATATAATTTATGCAGGCAATAAGCAACATGAATAACGCAACTGCCGAAAAAATTCTGATGTAAGAAATATTCCCCAGTTCTTCGGGCTCGGCGCTCATATCCGAGTGTAAATGGATTAATGGAACCGCTTGCACTCCATAATGTATCTTAATATTGAACTGCGCAAAAATGGGAGCCATATATTTATCATACAACGGCAATAATTTTTTTTCAAACCCGGCAGCGTTAGCGTTAGGCTTTAATAAAACATAAGTGTAAAAACCAAAGCCGCCCCAATTGTTTGCAAAATCTTTTGGTAAGGAACTGGCCGAGACAAGTATGTTAAAAATAAGATGTGAGTTTTTCGAAACATCTTTTACCACTGCTGTTATTTTATAAACATCGCCTTTATCATTTTGCAATGTTTTGCCAACAACACTTTTATCTTTACCAAAATATTTTTCTGCAACAGATTCAGTTAGCACCATGGACTTCGGCTCTACCAACGCGGTCTTCGGATTTCCTTCAATAAACTCGTGTGTAAAAACTTTAAATAAATTACTGTCTGCAACAAAAACTTTGTTTGTATAAAAACGCAGTTCACCATTTCTGTACAGTACCTTACCGTTATCAACAAACCGAACTGCTTCTTCTACTTCCGGAAAATCTTTTTTTAATTCCGGACCAAGCGGGAATTGTGTAATGGCGATTTTCATCACATCTTTTTCCGGTTCTTTTATGTAGGAAGTGATGCGATAGATTCTATCTGCATTTTTGTTATAGTTGTCGTAACTCAATTCATCTTTAATATAAAAAATCAAAAACAAGCTGAATGTAATACCGATCATCAACCCGAGAATATTGATCAGGCTATACCATTTATCTCTTTTGAAATTGCGGATGGCAACAAGCAGCAGATTTTTTATCATGACTTTTTATTTATGATGTTTGACATAGATCTTTTTGCTACCGACATTTTATCTTTCTTCGGCATCGTTGTGTCACTCACTTGTACGGTAACAATTCTATTGAACTGTGGTCCTATTATCGGTTATGCGTTATTGTTAGTAATTCACATTTTCCCGGCATGAATGCCGGTGCTATTCAATGTTTCCATCATTTTCAATTATTCATTATCAATTGTCAATTACCAATTATCTGAACGACAAAGAAACTCTTCCGCCGCCTGCATCAACCGTCACCGGAATTCCGCCGCCGTTTACAGTTCCTTCAATTTTATCTTCTTTAATTGTTCCACTGAATTTTTCAAGATTAACAGCCTTGTTACCTATACCAACTTTATCTCCATATAATTTCAAGTCGTAACCTTTATCTTTTGGAATTTGCAATTCAATTTTACCACCGGAATTACCGAGCTTAATATATTTTCCAAGTTGTACAACTTCCGCATCAATATTTCCGCCGCTGGTTGAAGCATCAAGACTACAGGCCATTTCGCGCAAACTAACATTGCCGCCTGATGTGCTTGCATTCAACTCTCCCATAATATTTTTTCCATTCACAGAACCACCGCTTGTGCCAGCTTTGATGTTGCCGTTGAGATCATGCAGTGAAAGAGAACCACCG
>DATHPY010000430.1:0-3669 GCA_035483315.1 Puia sp.
CCTGGCAAGAACTTTAATTTCTCTTATTTGGGATATGTCATCCTGGGTAAAATAATTGAAAAGGTTACCGGTAAGCCATATGCCGAGTACATACACACAGAAATTCTGGCTCCGGCAGGAGATACTGATATGAAAATAGCCGGAAGCAAAATCCAGGATCGTAAAAAAAATGAAGTCACGCATTATGTGCGGACTTTTTGGAATGATAATTATGAAGATGACGAATATTATACACAGAATATTTCGAATATGCAGGCTGCCTGTGGTTGGCTGGCATCGGCTAAGGATTTGCTTACACTACTGGTAAGGGTAGACAGGTTCAGATACAAACCGGATATTTTTAATGATTCCATAATGAATATCATGCTTACACCCTATGATTCCAGTTCCCATTTTTCGGGAGGATGGTGGTCCAATAATAAATTCAATAATTGGTTTGCCCTGGGTGATTATTGGGCAACCCCAGCGGAAATGGCAAGAGCAGACAACGGTTATTGCTGGGTCATGCTGACCAATAAAGCTCCCCAACATCTTGGTGCCGATGATGACCTGGATAAAATGATCTGGGAAATCATCAGCGATTCCAGCATCCGATGGCAAAAAAAAGATTTATTCCTATATAACGGGAACCAGTAACCGAAAAAAGAAAAAGGAACTTTGGCATTTTAATTAACTCCAACAAATTCCGGGCTGTAATTATTTTTGTGCGGAGAGGATTCCTAAGCTGAGTCACTTTCTTACTGGCAGCATCTTTTAATTATCCTTATTTGGATGCTCACGATAAGTCTCCCGCCAGCAAAACATCTATTGCAAATTCGACAAAAAATTTTAAGAACGGAATGGTTTGTTTTGTGTAGCAGTTTAGATAAACGAAATACATCTTACTCAAATTAAATAATTGGATTTCATAACCGGAGGTCGGGGTTCAACTCCTATCCTCGCTACAGAAATAAAGCTATTAAGACGAAAAGTTTTAGCGGCTTTTGTTTTTTCAGAAACAACCTGCACGATGCAATATCTGCATTGCAAGAAAAAACCAACTTATTTCAAATTCAGTTTTTTCCTTTATCAGGGGAAGAAGATCTTCTGCATCAGGATAAATATACAGACCGTGTTTTTCAAACACAAAATTGTATCCGTTTTCTTTTGAAACGATTCGCAGAGCGTCGAGCGCTTTTCTTTGAATAGGACCAAGCAATTCCTGTGATTTCTGATTTAGCAGTTGTTGAGCCTGGTCACTAAAATGCTGGATCCTTGTCTGCAACTCAACCAATGTTCTCTTCTTACAACAATCTGCACTTTTATATATTTAAGTGTGTCCTTTGAATTCAGTATGCTATCTTGATCCAGATACTCCGTGCGATATTCAGCAAATTGCTGGCTTAACATGTTATTATATTCGGCGAGTGCAGTATCAGCTTTTTTATATTCAGGCATTAATACTAGTACTTCGTCTAAACTGATAAATCCGATTTTGGTTTGTGCCGAACTATGCATTGCGCAAAACAAAAATAGCAACGCGAAAAGCAGATATATCTTTTTCATAAAAATAGTTTTAGTAGCTTTTACTTTTTGAATGAAAAGACTACATTTTGGAAATTCCCACTGCTCCTTTGCAGAGTTTAACGTTTCTTTGTTTAATCGTCGCTACTGGCTCCGAAGTGGTCGGTTTAATTTTCTTGCGCTAGTTTTTGTAAAAACATTCTCAAAAAATACTTCGCACATTAACGCACAACACCTGTATCAAAACCGTGCATTTTTACATCAGAGGTATTTGGCTAATTCATTATGCAACAATAAAGAATGATTTTGGTCTTTTTATTGTTAAGAAGTAATTAATCTCTTCAATATGCTAAAAAATTATTTCAAAATTGCCATTCGCAATCTCACAAAACAAAAAACACTCGCGTTCATTAATATATTTGGATTGTCTGTTGGGATTGCTTGTTTTAGTTTGTTTATGCTGTATGCCATTAATGAATTCAGCTTTGACAATTTCCATAAAAATGCAGCTAACACTTACCTCGTTCTGGAAGGCAATGGAAAACCAAATCCAAAAGAAATTGCAGGACATATTTATACTCCAATGCCACTTGGACCCGCAATGAAACAGGAATTGCCCGGGGTTGAAAATTATGTCCGCTACATTCAGCCTTACGAGACATTTATAAAGATCAGGGACGAAAGAAGAAGAGAAAATATCGCCTATGCAGATCCTTCTTTCTTCAATATCTTTTCATTTAAATTTAAATATGGAAATGCCGGATCTGCTATTCGCGATCTGCACAGCATGGTACTGACCGAAGAAACTGCGGAAAAATTATTTGGTAAAACAAATGCAATTGGTGAATCGTTGCAGGTAAAGATTGACAGTGCATTTGAAAATTTTACCGTTTCTGCAATTACGGAAAACCCTCCATCCAATTCCTCATTTCAATTTGGCATGCTTACCCATTTTGATTGTTTTGCGAATACATCAGAAGGGATATGGGGCGGCGACAAGTGGTGGGATTCTTATATGACCATTGTTCAGTTGAAACCCGGAAGCACATTGGCTGATAATAATAATCTACTCGCTGATTTTAAGCATAAGCATCCTAAAGCAGGAAAAGGCGGATATGATCTGGAAGCAATTTCGGATATACATACTAATCCAAAACTGATAGGTATTAAAATTGCACCTGTTGATCCAAAAATGATCTGGATATTATTAAGCATTGCAGCCGGTGTGTTATTAATTGCCTGTATTAATTTCACAACACTTTCCATCGGCCGCTCAGCAAGCCGCGCAAAAGAAGTCGGCGTTCGCAAAGTAATTGGCGGCAGCAAAAAAAGTTTGGTGTTTCAGTTTTTGACGGAATCATTATTATTAGCGGCTCTCTCAACATGGTTTGGTTTGATACTTGCTAAATTGCTTTTACCTTTTTTTAATGAGTTATCCGGAAGAGAATTGAGTTTTTCTTTTGTACAATTCCCACAATTATCAGTATTGCTTATTGGATTGATGCTGATCGTTGGCTTGCTCTCAGGATGCTACCCTGCCTTGGTATTATCTGGCATTAATGCGGTTGAAGTATTGAAGGCTAAAATAAAATTAGGAGGCGCCAATTTTTTTACAAAAACACTCGTCACTTTTCAGTTTGCTCTTTCCGCTGCTCTTATTATTTCTGCTGTTATCATTATGCAGCAATTACATTTTATGCAATCAAGAAACCCGGGTTTTGAAAAAGAGAACGTGGTACAAGTCAATGCATATAGTGTGGAAAATACCAAACAGATTTTTCCTTTATTAAAATACGAGTTGTCTAAACGTCCTGAAATTGCAAGTACGGCAAGCGCTGACAATGGATTGGGAGAGCATGAAGGGATGATGCATACCGGATTCGATTATCACGGAAAGCCTGTAAATATTGCTCAGTATTATATTGATCCTGGTTATGTGCCAACGTTGGGAATGCATTTGATGGCAGGAAGAAATTTTGATGAGGCAATTGTATCCGATACAATAAATGCCGTTATGATCAATGAAGCGCTGATGAAAGAATTGGGATGGACGCCCGAAAATAGCGTTGGCCGTAAGTTAGAAGGATATGAAAATTTCGGTATAGAAAACCCAATTGTGATTGGCGTTGTGCGCGATTTCAATTACCAGGATCTCACACACGCCGT
>DATHPY010000431.1:0-8336 GCA_035483315.1 Puia sp.
GAATGGCATAATAAAATATACGCGAAGAATTTCAGTTGCAAAGAGAATAAGCAACCCGAGAAAAAGCAGAAAGGTTTTGGCCATTGTAAAAATTTACAACAGGCAATTTACAATTTCTCCAGCAACTCAATAACTTTTTCTCTTTTTAAAATCAAATAGCCAAGACGATCATTACTGATTCCATCTTTGAGTTGATAATTAAAATCAAGCTGATCATCTTTCACGGAAGTTTCAAAATATTTGAAAGATATGTTTGGATATTGTTTCAGCTCTTCGCCAATTTCATACAAATGTGTGGAAAGAATAAAAAGCGAATTTTTTATTTTTATTAACCCTTTTATCACGGTTGACGAACATTTCATCGCATCCTGCACATTCGTTCCTTTAAAAAGCTCATCAATGAGCACAAGCCACTTTTTGTTGTCGTTGATCTTAAGAATTGTATTTTTTACGCGCTGCACTTCATTAAAAAAATAACTTTCTCCTTTGGAAATGTTGTCTTCAATATTAATATTACTCAATACACCGTCGAATAAACTCAATTCCATTTTTTGCGCGGGCACGCCCATTCCCAAATGGGCGAGATAAACCGCAATGCCAACTGCTTTTATAAATGTGCTTTTGCCGGCCATGTTTGCGCCAGTTAAAAAAAGAAAATTGTTTTGCTGGTTCAGTTCAATATCATAGGCAACCGGCTCAGGCAATAAAATATGATACAAAGAATTTGCGGTTATGCACGGCTGCTGGTTTTCAAAAAATTTGGGTATTATTAAATTATATTTTTTTGTTGCCATGGCCATAGAATACCATGCATCGAGTCTGCTATAAATATCAATTAACTCAAGCGCGGCGCTTTTAAAACGATTACGGATATAATTTCCATAACTAACAACTTGCAGCGCGGGAAATGTATAATTTTTTTCTGTTTTATTTAATGAAATGATCATTTCATTATTAAGTAGGCTTCTTGCTCTTTGCAAATAAGAACGCAACAATGTTGGAGAATTTTCATTGTCAAACATGTCAATTAACAAATTCATTCCTTTTATAAAATCTGCAAAATGACTGAGGGTATATTTAACCAGCGAGTGATCTGCTTTATGAAAAAATTGATAAATAAATGCATTGAAAACATCATGACTTGCGGGAATTTCATCAATAGAAGTTTCATAAAATTTTTCCATCACCATAATTGTTCCATTGCTGATGGAAAGCGGCCATTCGTTTTCACGTTCGATAATAAGCGAAATTATTTTTTGAGTCTCTGTAATTTGTTTCAAATCGCTGAAAGGTTTATTTAAGAATTGAAACAACCAATCTTTACCACCGACAGTTTGTGTAAAATTTAATTTGTGGAAAATAGAAAATTCTTCTTCCCTGTTAAATACTGAAAGATCCTCATATGTTACTTTGTCAATTTCCATACCCCTGCCCCCTAAAGGGGAATTTATTTTTTAAACTCTTGCTAACGATTAAATACCAAACGCTGCCCTTTCTGAGATTCATCAAACACACCATTTCCATAAACTAAATGCCCGTTTACAAAAGTATGTGTGATTGCTGCCGGAAAAGTAAAACCTTCAAGCGGACTCCACCCACATTTATATAAAATATTTTCTTTGGAAACAGTAGTTGATTCATTCAAATCAGCAATTACCAGATCAGCAAAATAACCTTCGCGGATAAAACCTCTGTCGGCAATTTGAAAACATGTAGCTACAGAATGACTCATTTTTTCTACCATTTTTTCCAAACTTAATTTTCCTTGTTTTACATAATGAAACGTCAGCAAAACAGAATGCTGAACCAATGGCAAACCTGCATGCGCTTTTTCGTAGGGTTCATTTTTTTCTTCCCATGTGTGCGGCGCATGATCGGTTGCGATAACATCCAAACGGTCGTCCAGCAAGGCTTTCCACAATGCTTCTTTATTTTTCGGTGCTTTAATTGCCGGGTTGCATTTTATTAAATTCCCCAATCTTGCATAATCATCACTCGTGAAATGCAAATGGTGAATGCACGCTTCGGCAGTGATGCGCTTATCTTTTAATGGAATTAAATTGGTAAAAAGCTGCAATTCTTTTTCTGTGGAAATATGAAGAATATGCAAGCGTGTGTCATATTTTTTTGCGAATTGAACGGCTGTTAGTGAAGATTCGAAACATGCATCTTCATTACGGATGATCGGATGATCAGAAGCTGTTAATTCTTTTATCTCCAATTTTATTTTTTCAAGATTTTGTTTGATGATTTTTTCATCTTCGCAATGTGTAGCGATCAGCAATTCACTTTCACGGAATAATTTATCCAGTGTAAGAAAATTATCTACCAATAAATTTCCGGTTGATGAACCCATAAAAATTTTAATTCCGCAAATTTCTTTTTTTCTAACGTTTGCTTTTAATGCTTCATCCGCATTGGTGTTGGATGTGCCCATGAAAAAAGAATAATTCGCTAGCGAATTCTTTGATGCAATGGAATATTTTTCTTCAAGCAATTCCTGCGTAAAAGCCGGCGGAATGGTATTCGGCATTTCCATGAAAGAAGTTACGCCGCCCGCAACTGCAGCTTTTGCTTCAGTATAAATTGTCGCTTTGTGTGTTAATCCGGGCTCACGAAAATGAACCTGGTCATCAATTGCGCCGGGTAATAAATATTTTCCATCACCGTTGATTTCACTCACTAAAAATGTTGGTTGTATATTCGCTGAAATTTTTTCAATGCGATTATTTTTGATGAGGATATCACCGGCAATTGTTCTGCCTTCATTAACTATTGAAATATTCTTTATCAGGTAATTTTGCATATCTTGAAACGATAATAACTTAGGTCAACATGATGCAATTTATAAAAACCCGTGTAAGACATCTTATTATTTTATTATTCCCTTATCTTAGTTTTTCGCAATCTTCTTTTTTGCCACAGGAATCCAAGTCAGATCATTTTCTTGACAGGATGGAAATTTTGCTGCAAACCAACCCTGATCTGAATGTTACCACCGTAAAACCGATGAGCCGCAAACTCGCTGTGGAAATTGCCGACATATCCGATTCGCTTCATCACAAATATCCTTACGATTATTTTTACCGGCTTTCAAAAATTGATCAGTACAATCTGCATGATCTGTTAATGAACAATATTGAATGGTTTCATGGAAATAAAAATGATTTTTTAAGCGCAAATAATTTGTGGAGCACATTTTACATTCACAAAGCGAATTTTTATGAGGTGAATGAAAAAGATTTTTTTATGGTGATTGACCCGGTGATTCAGCAGATACAATCTGTTGAAACGGGAAATAATCAGCGCGTGTTTTTAAATTCAAAAGGATTGACATTGCGCGGAACAATTGCTGATAAGCTTGGATTTTCTGCATACTTAACCGACAACCAGGAAAGAGGTCCGCAGTTTTTTCAGGATCGCGTTACTGCTTCAGGATTCCCTGCTATTCCGGGTTTTGGCTATTATAAAAGTTTTAAGAAGACAGCTTTTGATTATTTTGAAAACCGTGCATCTATTTATTTTAAGGTGTGGAAATATTTTGATTTTCAATTTGGATATGATAAAAATTTTATCGGCAACGGATACCGGAGTTTGTTTTTAAGTGATTATTCTGCGCCATATTTATTTTTAAAGGTTGATACAAAAATATGGAAGCTTGATTACCAGAATATTTTTATGGAGTTAGTGAGTCAGCATCAATTGGGAGATTATCAGTATCCCAAAAAATATTCTGTTATTCATCATTTAAGTTTTAACGCTACACCCTGGCTTAATGTTGGTTTGTATGAAAATGTAACATTCAGCCGCGAAAATTATTTTGATTTTTCTTATCTCAATCCTGTGATATTTTTAGTTTCTGCGCAACAGCAAAATGGAAGTCCGGATAAAACTACAACGGGATTTGATTTCAAAGCAAACATCGGTCATACAACACAGTTATACGGGCAAATTCTTATAAACGAATTTATATTGGACCAGGTTCTGCATTACGGGCGAGGTTACTGGGCAAACAAACAGGGATTGCAACTCGGCTTTAAATATATTGACGCATTTGATGTAAAGAATTTTGATCTGCAGTTTGAAACAAATATTGTGCGACCATACACTTATCAGCATGATGACAGCGTATCTAATTTTTCGAACTATAATCAGCCGATGGCGCATCCGTTGGGCGCTAACTTTTTTGAGTTTATTACTATTGCAAAATATCAACCAACAACGAAATTAAATTTCGAAGGAAAAATTATTTATTACAAACAAGGGCTTGATTCAGCCGGAGTGAATTTTGGAAGTAATGTGTTGGAAAATTATTCAACGCGCCCGCGTGATTATGGATTTAGTATTGGTTCCGGCGTTCGGACAAATTGTGTTAATTTATCCATTGCCGCCTCTTACGAACTTCGCGAAAATTTATTTATTGATGCATCAATGATGTATAGAAATTATTCTGTCAGCAATCCAGCAGCTGCCGGAATATCAAGTTCCAACTCTGCCATTTTCAGTATCGGAATAAGATTGAATACTTTCAGGAGGCAGTACGATTATTAATTGCTCAATGGCTCAATTGTTTCTCGCAAAGACGCTACGTTGCGCCTTCGCATCTTTGCGAGAGATTTATTTTCGAACAACTGAATTTTGAAAATAGAAAGACCACAGTTCAATAGAATTGTTGCCGTACAAGAGTGCGACGCAACGATGTTGACGCAGGACAAATGCCGGCTATCAAAATAATTTGCAAATTCGATAATGTGATGATTCGATAATTACTGATGAATGTATGGCTTGAAGAAATCGTACATCATACATCTGACATCGCACATCAAAGATCATCCTTCAAATATCAGCGAAAAAACAACCATTCTTGAATTGAGTTTGTCAATTACATTGGAGTAAAGCAAGCTTGGGTCGCGGCTGTGGATGTTGATGAGACCGTCGCTGATCTTGAGTTCCGGACATAAAATAAATACGGGGAAAAATATCTGGCAACCGACGCCGGCTTCGATGCTGAAATCGTAAGGTTTTAATTTTACCAGATCCTGCGCTTTGCGCGACGTTGCGTTTGATGCAAGATCGTACTGATAATTTAAACCACCGAGCATATAAATTCTGTAATTGCCGATGCGGTCAGACAAAAATTTTACCTGCACCGGAAAACCGAGAAGAATTGATTCAACCTGTTTTGTTGCCACAGGTTTTTCGCCATTTTGCGGATAAGAAATACTGTATGTAAGATTTTTATAAGCAAACATCAACTGCGGAAAAACAACTCTCGCTTCCCAATGCGGCGAAAAATGAAATGTGTGCATGCCCGCTAATCCAAAGCCACCGGTGTTTTCCGGGTTTACATACATCACACTGTCGCTTCCCAAAAATTTTGGATGAGCGCTCACATTAAAATGCGAATTGTTATAAATAAGCGCAATGCCGAGATGATAAAATTTTTCGTCGTGGTCAGGAAGATTTAATTCATCGCGCGTGAATTGTGCGGATGCTTTTAATGAACAGGTTAACAAAAAAGATGCAGCTAAAAAACGAGTGAGCAATTTTATTTTGATCCGCAATAAATGGTGCATATTCCTAAACTGAGCTTTTTGAAATAAATATTTGTGTATCCTGTTTTTTCTAAAATATCTGCAAAATCTTTTCCTTCCGGAAATGCGTTCACTGACTCCTGCAAATATTCATACGCTTCACAGTTTTTCGCCACCCATTTACCCACTCCATTTGCCGCTATACGCATGTAAAAATTGTACAGCTTGCGAAGAAAAAGTTTTTTAGGTTTTGAAAATTCGAGCACGACTAATTTACCATTTGGTTTTAACACGCGCCGTATTTCAAAAAGTCCTTTTTCAAGGTTTTCAAAATTGCGCACACCAAAGGCTACGGTTACTGCATCAAACGTATCATCGGAAAGGTTTATTGCCTCGCTATCGCCCGTTTCAAGCTCAATAACATTATTTAACCCAAGCTTTGCAGTTTTTTTTCTGCCAAGCTCAAGCATTGATTCTGAAATATCTATGCCAATTATTTTTTTTGGGTGTAAATATTTGGTCATCATCACAGCTACATCGGCAGTGCCGGTGGCAACATCCAAAATTATTTGCGGATTGGCGGCGGTTAATTCTTTAATAGCACGTTTTCTCCAGTAAATATCAATGCCGGCGCTTAAAAACCTGTTCAAAAAGTCGTAGCGAAAAGCAATGCGGTTAAACATATCCGCAACCTGCTCTTTTTTACCCAGCTCAGAATTTTTGAACGGAACAATAGTATCGTGAGAGTATTTTTCCATTGAAGAGCGAAGTTAATTAAGTAAAAATATAAAACTAAAGTCTAAAAATTTAAAAACTAAATCTGAAAATCAAGATGCCTCTTTAGTTTTTAGAATTTAGATTTTAGTTTTTTTGTTTTGATTCCAACTTTAGTTTTTCATAGCGTCATCGTTGCGTCGCACTCTTGTACGTCAGCAATTCTATTGAGCTATAGTCTTATTATTTTCAAAACTCTGTTATGCGAGAAATAAACTCAAAACTCTAAAATGAAAACAGTTGTTATCTTGCAACGACAAACGAACAACGGTCAACTATCTTCGGTCAACGAATTCCATGCAAATAAATTCAGCAAAATACATCATCAGCAGCCCGGATTATACAAAATGCCCCGCGCCGGATAAACCGGAATATGCATTTATCGGAAGAAGCAATGTGGGCAAATCATCGCTCATTAATATGCTTTGCAATATTAACGGACTTGCAAAAACATCGCGCACACCCGGGAAAACGCAATTGCTGAATCATTTTTTAGTGAACGATGACTTTTATATTGTTGATCTGCCCGGTTATGGTTTTGCCAAAAGATCACTCACGCAAAGAAAACAATGGCAAAAAATGATTGAGGATTATTTGCGCAAGCGCGAGAACATAATGAATGTTTTTATATTAATTGACAGCCGCCACAGTCCGCAAAAATTAGATATTGATTTTGTAAATGAACTCGGTAAATGGAAAATTCCATTCACCATAATTTTTACAAAGGCAGATAAGGAAAATCAAAAAACAGTAAGCGCCAATGTAAAAGCTTTTTTTAATAAACTAAAAGAGACCTGGCAATTCTTACCAAATTATTTTGTGACCAGCGCCGTAAAAAAAACTGGCAGAGATAAAATTTTAGAATTTATCGGCGAGATGAATGAAGAGTTTGGAAATTGATAATGGATAATAATAGAACGCGGATTTTTTATGATGATTAAGAATAAATTATGACCAATCTCTGCCTTTGTTGGTCGCTGACCAACAAATATTTTCAACAATGAAATTGATAATGATGATCAATTATAACAAATCATAACTATCATAAAGAATCTGCATTCTATCTCTCTTTGTGTTACGATGCAAAACAAAATCGCCGATTAGAAACTCAGAGCTCAATAGTAGCAATGCCGATGAACGTAATGGTTATTTTTTTTCTTTTTACTAAAAAGAGAAAAAAATAACAAAATCGGATTTGCAACAATGTTGATGCAGGACAAATGCTGGCTACCAAAAATTGATAATTGATAATGGACAATTGATAATTACTTGATGATTTACCATTTAAAGAAATCGTAAATCCCAAATCGTACATCGTAAATCAGTTCACCACTTTATTCGCGCAACTGCTGCTGGCAAAGGCTTCTGGCTTGGCTTTGAAGGCAAAGCCCATTCCGAGAATATAGCCCATGGCTTCTTTGAGCGCGTCATTACTTTTAAAATGCGGATTGGTGTTGATGTCAGCGTGAACTTCCATATCGACATCATACTTCGTGAACAGATCGCATAATTCATAAGCGATCTCAATGCTTTTGGCAACTTCAACGAGCATGCGTTCTTTGATGGTGAATTTGTGTTTGGTCTTTTCGTTGTGAATAAACATAAAACCACCACGGCCTTCGCGCAGAAAAACAATTACAGTGGCAAATTCGGTTTCGGCGCCTTTCACCTGCGAATCTGTGCCAATGCAAACTTTGAGGTGATTTCCATTTTCGGTTTCGCGGCGGATAGCATTTTCAACAGCATCAGCAATTGGAAGTTCGATTGGATCGCCATTAAATTTTCTCCATAACATAAAATAAGAATGGGTTTTTCGAATTTAGCGAAAAACCCATTACCGGCAAAATTGTTACGTTAGCGTTTTATGAATTTTGCTGGCGGAAGTTTAAGGTTAAGGGTGTTTTCATGGGTACAGATCGCAACATAAGGTTCAGGGTTTAGGGATCAAAACGGGTTATTTTAAGCGGTTATGCATTAACGTTATATGCGCATCTGAAATTATCAGCAACGGCGAAACTATATTTTTTG
>DATHPY010000432.1:0-4229 GCA_035483315.1 Puia sp.
TGGTACAAAAGATGGCGGTTATTTAATGGCGAATTGGGGAATTTATAAAGCAAAAGAAGAGCTCACCAAAATTTCTTCCGAATATAAAATTGATGTGGTGTTTTTTGATGGACGTGGCGGTCCTCCTGCACGCGGCGGTGGAAAAACGCATAAGTTCTATGCATCGATGGGAAAAAATATTGCCAATAAAGAAATTCAGCTTACGGTACAGGGACAAACAGTGAGTTCAAATTTTGGAACGATCGATTCGGCACAATATAATATTGAGCAATTGGTGCATGCGGGAATTTCGAACGATCTTTTTTCTTCCAAAACAATAACATTCCAACCGCAGGAAGAAGAGTTGATGGGAGAACTGGCGGCCGAAAGTTATACATCTTACTCTAATTTAAAAGATCATCCTTATTTTATAAAATATCTTAACGATGTAAGTCCACTGCGGTTTTACAGTGAAACAAATATTGCGAGCCGTCCGACCAAACGCAACAGCGGCGGCAGGTTCGAGTTCAAAGATCTTCGCGCAATTCCTTATGTCGGCTCGTGGAGTCAGTTAAAACAAAATGTGACAGGCTATTATGGAGTTGGCACTGCATTGCAGATTTTGGAAAATAAAGGCAGATGGAACGAGATAAAAAGTTTGTACAACAATTCTTTATTTTTTAAAACACTTATTGATAACTGTGAGATGGCGATGAAAAAATGTTTTTTTCCGTTGACGGAACATTTCGCCGCGCATCCGGTTTACGGAGAAATATGGAAAATGATCTACGATGAATTTCTTCTCACACAAAAATATCTTTTCAAACTTTCCGGCAAAAATGAATTGATGGCGGATTATCCCGTTGAACAATTATCCATTCAAATGCGCGAAAGAATTGTGTTGCCATTAAGCACCATTCAGCAATACGCGCTCACAAAATATCGCGACATCGAAACTTCACTTATCAACACGCCGCTAAAAGAAGTGTACGAAAAATTAATTATGCGCAGCTCATTTGGAATTATTAATGCTGCAAGAAATTCTGCGTAGGTTTTTTGTAACCGGCATTTGTTTTTTCTTCAACATCGTTGCGTCGCATTACGTTCATCGGTATTGCTACTATTAAGCGGTGGGTTTATAAACGGCAAATTCATGCATTTTTAAGGTTGAGGTTACAAATTGCAACCTCAAATTATTTAAGGTTTCAATTTGCAACCTAGAAGAATAATTATGTACTGAACGTTTTCAAATTATTAAACGTTATTGCGAGGTGCGAAGCGTTGGTTCGTGCTCAGGCGCGACGTGGCAATCTGCGGATATAAAAAAATTAAGTGTTCGATTTTTTTAGATCAGATTGCCACAGCCCATGCAGACTCACAATCCTGAAACGATGGACTTCACAATGACGACTCGCGAAATTTTTTTGCCATCAAAATCAAATACTCTTATTCTATACAATGACATAAATTTGCGTTCTACTTAAATACCTTATTCACAAAAAAAACATAAATGAAAGTAGTAGTTGTAGGCGGTGGTTTTGCGGGCATTAATCTTGCAAAAAAATTATCAGGTAACAAAGACATAGATGTAACAATAGTTGACAGGAATAATTACAATTTTTTTCCACCGTTGTTATACCAGGTTTCCACGGCATTTATTGAACCATCAAATATCAGTTATCCTTTTCGCAGACTTTTCCAGGAAGAAAAAAATATTCATTTCTATCTCGGCTCCTTAGTTAAAATAAATATTGAAGCAAACAATATTGAAACAACTACAGGAATTGTAAGTTATGATTATCTCGTTTTGTCGATGGGAACAGAAACGAATTATTTTGGCATGGAAAATATTAAGCAGCATGCACTGCCGATGAAAACAATTGATGATGCATTGCATTTGCGAAATCATATTTTGCTGAGCATGGAAAAAGTTGTTCGCTCAACTGATGCGAACGAAAGGAAAAAATTATTAAATATTGTTATTGCAGGCGGGGGACCGACTGGTGTAGAAATTTCAGGGATGATCGCAGAAATGGGCATTCATATTATCGCGAAGGATTACCCTGAGCTTGGTAAAGTTACCGGTAATATTTATTTGGTTGATGCTGGTCCCGCATTGCTTGGGCCAATGAGCAAAAAATCACAGGCGGAAGCGATGAGAGTATTGACCGGATTAGGAGTGAAAGTAAAATCAAATACTGCTGTTAAAGATTATGTTGATGGAAAAGTTGTTTTTGCAAATGGCGAAACTGTTGAGTCAGCAACATTGATCTGGACATCCGGTGTTATTGCGCACGAAGCGCCAGGCTTGCCAAAAGAAATGATCACGCGTGGCAGAAGAATTTTAGTTGATGAATTTAGTAAAGTGATCGGCACAAAAAATATTTTTTCCATCGGCGACCAGTGTTTTCAAAGTGGTGATGCGAATTATCCTAACGGTCATCCTCAGCTTGCGCAAACTGCTATTCAACAAGGAAAGTTATTGGCTGAGAATTTAAAAAATATTGTGGACAACAAACCGTTGAAACCTTTTAAATATCACAACAAAGGAACAATGGCGATCATCGCGAAATATAAAGCTGTTGTGGATCTGCCGCACGGATTTTTTAAAGGATTTATTGCATGGTTCGTTTGGCTTTTTATTCATATTATTCCCATCGCAGGATATAGAAATAAAGTGAAACTTGCTTTCAACTGGTTCTGGAGTTTTATTACTAACGATCCCACGTTAAGATTGATCATTCGTCCGCAGCAAAATGATGATGACAGGGAAAATCGATGATTTTTATTGCACGAATTGAAATTTCACGCAGAGATGCTAAGAAGCAAAGGTTTTTTTGCGCCTTACTTACTTTGCGTCTTTGCGTGAAACATCAGAATTATTTTTACGATCGGACATAGAACCATAGTTCAATAGTAGTACAACCGATGAACGGATTGCGACGCAACGATGATGCTATGAAAAACCGAAGCTGGTATAAAAACTAAAAACTTAAAAGTGAAAAAATACAATGAACTATTTTTCATTTTTAAGTTTTTAGTTTTTTACTTTTAATTTTTTATTTCTTTACTTTCACTTCATGCACCAAAACGCTATAGGAAAATACAGGTGGGTAATTGTAGTCTTACTTTTTTTTGCGACATCAATTAATTATGTAGACCGGCAAGTGATAGGATTGCTAAAACCTGTGCTGGAAACAGATCTGCACTGGAGCGAAAAAGATTACGGTTACATCGTGATGTCATTTCAAACATCGTATGCATTAGGACTTTTATTTTTTGGCAGATTAATAGACAGGATCGGAACAAAACTTGGCTACACATTTTCTGTTATTTTCTGGAGCATCTCTGCGATGTTACACGCCGCAGCAAAAACAACTTTTGGTTTTGGCATTGCAAGAACAGCGCTCGGCATTGGCGAATCAGGAAATTTGCCCGCAGCAATAAAAACAATAACGGAATGGTTTCCAAAAAAAGAACGCGCATTCGCAACAGGTTTATTTAATTCGGGAACAAATATTGGCGCGGTGATCGCGCCAATTATGGTGCCGTTAATTTTAGCAGCTTACGGATGGCGGGAAGCATTTATTATTACAGGAGCGCTTGGATTGATCTGGTTAATTTTTTGGTTGATATTTTATGATAGTCCGGCAAAACAAAAAAGATTAGGAACTGCCGAATACAATTATATCCACAGCGATGACGAAACAAATAATTCATCTTCCCCAAAATTTTCGTGGATAAAACTTTTTCGTTACCGTCAAACATGGGTTTTTTTTGCCGGTAAGTTTTTGACCGATCCCATCTGGTGGTTTTTTTTATTGTGGTTGCCGGATTATTTCAGCGGGACATTTCATCTCGATCTGAAAAAACCAGGATGGCCGCTTGTCATCGTGTATACAACAACATCTATCGGCAGTATTTTCGGCGGTTATCTTTCATCTTATTTTATTAAAAAAGGATGGAGCGCCTATCGTGCGCGCAAAACGGCGATGTTTATTTTTGCACTTTGTGTTTTGCCAGTGATGACGGCGCAATACGCTACAAACATGTGGACGGTTGTTGCGTTGATAAGTCTTGCAGCTGCGTCGCACCAGGCGTGGAGCGCCAATATTTTTACAACTGCTTCGGATATTTTTCCCAAAAAAGCGGTGAGCTCGATTATCGGAATAGGTGGTATGGCTGGCGCTGTTGGCGGAATTCTATTTCCGCTCATCGTCGGAAATATTTTGCAATATTTTAAAAATGCA